>CAYXDL010000043.1:0-10461 GCA_964463775.1 uncultured Hyphomicrobiales bacterium | reverse complement strand
GCCTTGCGAAAAACCGACCAGCGCCAGCTTGTCTGCGCTCAGACCATAGCGGTGCAGTTCCGCGTCGATGAAATCCTCCAGCACCGGTGCCGCCTTTTCAGCCCCGGCCCGCATCTCCGCATAGACGGAGGCTGCCTGTGCCGGGTCGCGGCGCAGCATGCCGGGGTCGTAGCGGGACAGCGAGAACCACTGATAGCCCATCGGTGACATTTCACAGCGTTCCGGCGCATTCGGGGCGATGAAGGCGGTTTCGGGCAGAACATTGGCCAGATGCGGTGCCAGGCCGATCAGATCGTTGCCGTCGGCGCCATAGCCGTGCAGCAGGATCACCAGGCGCTTGATATCGCTGCGCGGTTCGGCGCGGGGGCCATCCAGTCTGTCCAGTCTGTTTTCGGTCATCGCTTTTCCAACTGTTGCTGTGATTGCCGGCTGTGATTGCGCATGCCGCCGTAATAATGCCAGAGCATGCAGGCCGCCGCGCCCCGGTAGGGGTGCCATATTTCGCCCAGTTCGTCCATAGCCGAGGTGTCGGGGCGCCTCCTGAGCCCCAGGGCCATGCGCGCCCCCTCGCGCAGGGCGAGGTCGCCCGCAGGCCAGATATTTACCCTTTCCAGCGAGAAGAGAAGATAGATTTCGGCACTCCACCGCCCGATGCCCTTTACGGCGGTCAGGGCGGTGATGGCGTCCGCATCCTCCATGGTTTCAAGTGCTCCGATATCCAGTGTGCCGGCCTTCACCGCCGTGGCCAGGGCGCGGAAATAGCGGATCTTGGGGCGGCTCAGCCCCAATGCCGCCAGATCCTCATCAGCGGCCTTCAGGATGGCGGCGGCAGGATCCGGCCTTTGTTGCAGGAAATCCTCCACCCGTCGCCAGATGCTGGCCGCGGCGGCGACCGATACCTGTTGTTCGGCAATGATCCTGAGCAGGGCCGTGAAGCCGGGCCTCCGCCGCCGGTCCGGCGGAGGGCCGAAACGGTCGCGGATGTCACGCATGAGAACATGATCGCGGCAGAGGGCATCAATCGCCTGTTGTAGATTTTTCGCGCTCATGCTTGCATGCGCCTTTCCGTAATGGCGGATGGTATGCGGAAACCTCAATGGCAAGTCTATGAGCAGGAATGGTTTTGTCACGCGTTTTGCGCCCAGCCCCACGGGCAGGCTGCATCCGGGCCATGCCTATTCGGCCCTTCTGGCCTATGAGCGCGCCTGCCGTGAAGGGGGGCGCTTTCTTCTGCGCATCGAGGACATAGACACGACCCGCGCCCGCCCTGAATGGGTTCGCGGCATTTTCGAGGATCTCTCCTGGCTTGGGCTGAGATGGGAGGAACCGGTGCGCCACCAATCGGCGCATATGGATGATTACGCATCGGCGCTGGAACGGCTGAGGGCGATGGGGGTATTGTACCCCTGTTTCTGTACCCGTAAGGATATCCGCGCCGCCATTGCCGCCAGTGCCTCCGCCCCCCATGGACCGTTGGGGATGATCTATCCGGGCACCTGCCGGAAGCTGAGCACCGGGGAGCGCGGGCAACGCATGGCGGCCGGGGAACATTATGCCCTGCGCCTCGATGCTGAGCGCGCGGCCCGTATCGCCGGGGCCGGCGCGCTGACATGGTTCGATGAGCGCCACGGCCCTCAACGGGTCGATATCCGTGCCTTTGGCGATGTGGTTCTGGCGCGCAAGGATATTCCGGTCAGCTATCATCTGGCGGTGACGGTGGATGACGCCCTGCAGGGGATTACCCATGTCATCCGGGGTGAGGATCTCCTGCCGGCGACCGCCGTGCATCGTCTGCTGCAGGCGCTTCTGGATCTGCCGGTACCGGTTTACCATCATCATGCGCTTCTTGTGGATGCAGCCGGGCGGCGCCTGGCCAAGTGCGACGGGGCCGAAACCCTGGCGGAGATGCGTGCGCGTGGTCTGTCTGCAGATGATGTCCGGGCAGCTCTGAAACAGTGGGCAAGGGAGGGTTGAGCGGTGCCGGATCTTGTGATGGAAAAGGAAACCGGCGGTATCGTTGCCGGGGTGGACGAGGTGGGGCGCGGCCCCTGGGCCGGGCCGGTGGTGGCCGCGGCGGTGGTGCTGGCCCCTGACACCCCGCTTGAGGGGATTGCGGATTCCAAGAAACTGACCCCTGCCCGGCGCCGGGTGCTGGCCGGGCGGCTGCACCGCACGGCCCGGGTGTCTATCGCCGCCGCCAGCGTTGCTGAAATCGATGCCATGAACATTCTGGAGGCAACGGGGCTGGCAATGGTGCGGGCGGTGCAGGGGCTGGGCATCGAACCGGATCATGTCCTGATCGACGGCAACCGTATACCGAAGGATTTCCGCTGGCCTGCGACGGCCGTGGTCAGGGGGGACGGGCGCTCGGCCTCGATCGCGGCAGCCTCGATCTGCGCCAAGGTTTTTCGCGATGATCTGATGGCTAGGCTTGATGCAACCTATCCGGGCTATGGCTGGGCCCGGAACGCAGGATATGGCACCCGGGAACATCGCGAGGCACTAAATAAGCTTGGGATCACGCCGGAACACCGGAAATCATTTCGACCGATTCGCGAGATTTTGACTCAACGAATCGGTATAACATCTTGAATCGAATAAAAAATGGGTTGACGCGATTCGCATGATGAATCAGGATCGCGGCCCATGAGCAGCTTGAAGACATTACCCAGGAACCGCATCCTGAAGGGCGACTGCATCGAACTGATGCAGCGTCTGCCGGAGAAATCCGTCGATCTGGTATTTGCTGATCCGCCCTATAACATGCAATTGGGGGGTGAGCTGTTGCGCCCCAACAATACGGCCGTCGATGGTGTCGATGATGCCTGGGACAAGTTCGACGATTTCGCCCATTACGACCGCTTCACCCGCGAATGGCTGAGCGCGGCGCGCCGGGTGCTGAAGGATGACGGGGCGTTGTGGGTGATAGGCTCCTATCACAACATCTATCGCGTCGGCGCCATCCTGCAGGAGCTGGGCTTCTGGGTGCTGAATGACATTGTCTGGCGCAAAACCAACCCGATGCCCAATTTCAGAGGGGTGCGTTTTACCAATGCGCATGAAACCCTGCTGTGGTGCGCCAAGTCGAAGGATCAGAAGCGCTATACCTTCAATTACGAGGCGATGAAGGTCCTCAACGATGATCTTCAGATGCGCTCCGACTGGACATTGCCGATCTGTTCCGGCGGGGAGCGGCTGCGTAAGGACGGGCAGAAGGCCCATGCCACCCAGAAACCGGAAGCGCTGCTGTATCGGGTGATCCTGTCCACCACCAATGAGGGGGATGTGGTGCTGGATCCGTTTTTCGGTACCGGGACGACGGGGGCGGCCTGCAAGAAGCTGGGCCGCGACTTCATCGGGATCGAGCGGGAGGAGGAATACGTCAAACTGGCTCTCGAACGCCTGTCCCGGGTCAGCCGTCTGGCGCCGGAGGATCTGGCCGTCACCCGTTCCAAGCGCAAGGAACCGCGGGTGCCGTTCGGCACCGTGGTCGAACGCGGTCTGCTGGAACCGGGGCAGATCCTGTTCGATCGTTCGCGGCGGTATTTTGCCCGGGTACGCGCCGATGGCAGCTTGGCGATCGATGATGCCACCGGATCGATCCACAAGGTCGGGGCGATGGTTCAGGGGGCGGCCTCCTGCAATGGCTGGACCTTCTGGTATTTCGATGTCGAGGGATCACCCGTGCCGATCGATGTTCTGCGCCAGAAGCTGCGCGCGGAAATGAAGGAAGCATGAGCACCCTGCATATACGCCGGGCACGTGAAGGCGATCTGACGGAGATCGTGAACCTTCTTGCTGATGACATGCTGGGAAAGCTGCGTGAAACCGACCCCGGGGATCCTGTCTATGCGGAAGCCTTCAGCGCCATTGACAGGGACCCGAACCAGTTTCTTGCCGTGGCGGAAGTGGATGGCGGCATTGCCGGCTGTCTGCAGTTGAGCTTTATTCCCGGCCTGTCGCGTAAGGGGATGTGGCGCGGGCAGATCGAAAGCGTGCGCATTGCCGCCGCTCACAGAGGCAAGGGATTGGGGCGGCAGATGATCGGCTGGGCGGTCGGGGAATGCCGCCGTCGCGGCTGTGGTATTGTTCAGTTGACCAGTGACCGGCAGCGTACCGATGCCATCCGCTTTTATGAAAGCCTGGGGTTTGAATACAGCCATGCCGGGCTGAAGATCGATTTGTAGGGAAACCGTCCTGCCCGTCGTCCTGGGGATGACGGTAAAATGGTTTCAGGCGCGACTATTTGTCCCCTCCGCCGCTGTGGAGGGGGTGTTTATCCTTCACAGCAGCATATCCTGGCGAAATCACCACTCAGGGGGGACGAGATGGCCGTTGATTACAGCGCTTACGAACGCCTGCGTATCGACTGGGCCGATGACGGCATTCTGCGCATCACCATGGACGGGCCGGGCAAGCTGAACCCGGCAGACCGCATCATGCACCGCGAACTGGCGGAGATCTGGCGCGATGTCGATCGCGATCAGTCCGTGCGCGCGGCCATTCTGACCGGCGCGGGGGAGGCCTTTTCCGCCGGCGGCGATTTCGATCTGGTCGAAGAGATGGCCAATGATTTCGGGACCCGCAGCCGTGTCTGGCGGGAAGCGCGCGACCTTGTCTACAACGTGATCAATTGCGGCAAGCCGACGGTTTCCGCCATGAAGGGACCGGCCGTCGGTGCCGGGCTGGTGGCCGGGCTGCTGGTGGATATTTCGGTGGCGGCGCGAGATGCCCGCATTGTTGACGGTCATACCCGCCTCGGCGTTGCGGCGGGCGATCATGCCGCCATCTGCTGGCCGCTGCTCTGCGGTATGGCCAAGGCGAAATATTATCTGATGCTCTGTGAATCCCTGAGCGGTGAGGAAGCCGAGCGGATCGGCCTGATTTCCCGCTGCGTCGATGCAGGTGATGTCGATAATGAAGCCCTGGCCATCGCGCGCAAGCTGGCCCGGGGGGCACCATCGGCCATTCGCTGGACGAAATATGCCCTCAACAACTGGTACCGCGCTGCCGGCCCGATTTTCGATACGTCGCTGGCGCTCGAATTCATGGGCTTTGCCGGCGATGAGGTGAAAGAGGGGCTGGCCTCCTTCCGTGAGAAGCGCCCGCCGAAATTCGATCCCGACTGCCCGCTCTGAAGGCGGCGGCTGTATTGAAAATGCCTGTCTGATGTTTCCCGGGCCTCAGCCCCGGCGGAAATACACGCCGGCCCCCCAGCCGGCGGCGGCGGCGATGGTGATGGCCAGGATGCCGTAAAGCAGCGGGAAGCGGTTGGCGATGTCGTATATGCCGCGTTCGATGCCGGTCTTCTTGATGAAAATCGGCATCGTCGTGGCATTGGCGATGCGCCCGCCGGTCAGATGGAAGGCTTCGACCGTGTAATTGCCGATCGGCACATTGGCAGGGAAGGCGATTTCGGTACGGAACAGGGCACTGCCGAGAAAACGGATCGTTCCCGGCTGGCGGCGGTAAAGGCCCTGGCGCATCTTGATGCGGATGACGGCCTTGCGGAAGGCGTCTCTTTCCGCCTTGTCGCCCAGGGCCAGGGCGGAAAATTCGAGATCGTCGATCAGCGCGCCCATGCGTTTCAGTGTGCGCCGTGATGCGATCTTCTCCAGAGGCCGGGTGCTGGCAACGGCATAGAAGCCGGGGACATCCTCGAAACGGGCGGAGGGGCCATTGACCCAGATGCCCAGATGCCGTTCCTTGCGGCGGACGACGATTTCCTGGCCTTCGCCCCTGACCACGACAACGATATCCCCGCCTGCGGGAATGGCGCCGAAAAGAACCAGCTTCTCGCCGGTAAAGCGCGATGTGATCTGGATGCGGTTGGTGGTCAGGCCGATTTCCATCCGTTCCACCGCCATGGCGTGCCCGGCTGGCACCAGCAGCAGGGCCGACAGCAGCAGGGCGGGGATCGGCAACAGGCGGTTCATGTCAGCCGCGCCCCGCAATGGCGATGTTGTAGATCTCTTCCGGCGTGGTGAACAGATCGGCGGCCAGTTTCAGACAGACCAGCACCACCAGCAGTCCCAGCAGCAGGCGCAGCACCTCCCCCTTGATCCGTGCCCCGGCGCGGCCGCCGAACTGGGCACCGATCACCGCACCGGCCAGCAGCAGCATCGCCAGCACCACATCCACTGTCTGGGTGCCGACCGAATGCAGCAGGGTGACGGTGGCGGCAACAAAGATGATCTGAAACAGGGAGGTGCCGACCACCACGGCGGTCGGCATGCCCAGCAGGTAAATCATGGCCGGAACCATGACGAAACCGCCGCCCACACCCATGATCGCCGCCAGTATGCCGACCAGAAAACCGATCGCCAGCGGCGGAATGGCGCTGATATACAGGCGCGATTTCTGAAAGCGCATCTTGAAGGGCAGGCCATGGATCCAGTTGTGCTGGTGAAGCTTGCGCAAGGGACGTTTTCCCTGGCGCTGTCTCAGGAAGGAACGCGTGCCTTCCACCAGCATCAGCGCCCCGATGGTGCCGAGAAAGAAGACATAGGACAGGGAGATGGCCAGATCGACCTGGCCGATTTTCTTCAGGGCGGTAAACAGGGCCGTACCGGCGAAGGAGCCGATGATGCCACCGGCCAGCAGCACCAGGCCCATCTTGACATCGACATTGCCGCGCCGCCAGTGGGCAAGGACACCGGACAGGCTGGCGGCAAGAAGCTGGTTGGCCTGGGTGGCCACGGCCACTGCCGGATTGATACCGATGAAGATAAGCAGCGGCGTCATCAGAAAACCGCCGCCGACCCCGAACAGGCCGGAAAGGAAACCGACCAGCGCACCCATCCCCAACAGCAGAAAAACGTTTACCGACATCTCCGCTATTGGCAGATAGATCTGCATGTGCGCACCCCGGGGCCCTCTGCGGCGTCCTCGCCTGTTTACAGCAGCCTATTCCCGGGCAGCAAAGATGACAAGGCGCTCGTGCCTTCAAACCGGCCTTTAGAGGCGTAAAACCATCTTGACCGCGCCTGCCGCCCACCGGGCCGGGAAAGGGAGCGGCGGCAAGGGGCCTGCCGTGCCGCCGCTCCTCTCAGCAGAGATCAGAAGTCATTCGAGCCGGAGTCTTCTCCGCCACCACCACGGGTATCGTATTCCTGATCCCAGCGGCGGATGAACAGATCGTCGGGTTTGATGACGATGTCGAGGATCTGTAGGTTTTTGTTACCGTAACGTGCTGTCTGCCCGGCATTGAGCGTGGTTGAGGATCCGTCGCTGAAGGTGACGAAAACGCTGCCTTCGAGAACGGAGATAACGGTGCCGCCATCACGGGACTGGACGATGAAATCGGTGCCGCGGATGCCGATGGTGGCCTGCGGTGTTTTCAGGGTGAAGGCCGGCTTGTCGATCTTGCCGGTCACGAAGCGTAATGCGCCCCTGACCATGGTTAGAACCATGGCGTCCTTGCCCTGACCTTTCGCATAGACGAAGCGGTCCAGCCGCATTCTGGTGGAGGATCCGATCGTCAGTTGCGATCCGTCGTTGAAAATGGCCAGCAATGCCCCGTCGCGGACGGTTTCAACAAGTTCGTTCTGAAACAGGGGATCGCGGGCGTAAAGGGGGGTTCTGCTCAGCCCCGGCGCGGTGCCGTAGGCATAGATGCGCACCTTGTCGACCTTGCCGATATGTTCAGTGGCCTGTGCGTCGAAGGCGGGCAGCATGAAAATGGCGATCAACGCCAGAAATGCGAAAATATGGTGAATGCGGTTGATATGGAACATGGTTGCAGGCATCCCCTCGTTCTGATGATTGCGCCATTGGGCGGTTTGTTCACGCACAAAGATGCCGGCGCGCTATGATCCGATGGTTCGTTCCATCTTGTCTGCACGCTGAAAGGGTAGCATGATCCGTTCAGTTCGCAAATAAGGAGCCGCAGATGACCGATGCCATGGGCTGGCGCGATCACCCGGAGCGCATTCGCCTGAACAATGAACTGCATGCCCGACCGTTCTATACGCTGCCGGCCCCGGCGCGGATCAGCCATATCGCCATGCTGACCGGTGAGGGCGGCGGCGATGCGGATCGTGCGCATGTCATGAAAATATGTGCGCGCGTTGGCGTGAACCCACCGGCGGAGGATGCGCGCCATTTCGTCATCGACGGCGGCAGTTTCCGCCTGCGGTGGGAGCGTCATGCGGAATTCTCCACCTATACGGTGATCGTGCCGGGTCTGGGGGAGGATCCGTTCCGCCACCCGGCCATTGAAAAAATTCCCGCCGAATGGCTGAGGGAATTACCCGGTCAGCGGCTGGTTGCGGTGCATCTGGCGCTTTTTTCCAGAGAGGAACCACCCACCGAGAAGCAGCTGGCGGAGTGGCTGGTCAGTGAGGGCATGCTGGCCAGCCGGGCGCTTGAGGGGGCGGCGGAGATCCGAACCGATCTGCGCATTCATGAGGATGGCTTCAGCCGCATCGTCGTGCGGAATTTATCAATGAGCGACAAGCGCGCCGGGCGGCTGGTACAGCGGCTGCTGGAGATCGAGACCTACCGGATGATGGCGTTGCTGGCCCTGCCGCTCGCCCATGAGCAGAGCGGGGAGATGGCCCGGATCGAGCAGCGCCTGAGCACGATCATCGATGCGATGGGCGAGCAGGGAAAGCTGGAGGATGAACGTTCCCTGCTGCGGGAGCTGACGGCGCTGGCGGCGGCAGCGGAACGTTCCATCGCTGCCACGGCCTATCGTTTTTCGGCGGCAGCGGCATATTACGCACTGGTAAGATCACGGATCGAAGCCCTGCGCGAACAGGCCATGGGCGGCAATCAGTCGGCGCGCTCCTTCATTGAACGGCGCCTCAGCCCGGCGATGCGTACCTGCCAGGCGGTGGGGGAGCGGCAGGAGAAAACGGCGCGCCGGGTTGCCCGCGCGGCTGATCTTCTGCGCACGCGTATCGACGTGACGATAGAGGAGCAGAACCGCAATCTCCTGGCCTCGATGAACCGGCGGGCACGGCTGCAGTTGCGGATGCAGGAAATGGTTGAGGGGCTGTCGGTGGTTGCCATCAGCTATTATGCCCTCGGCCTGATCGGTTATGTGCTCAAGGCGCTGAAACCCTTCGGCCTGCCCCTGTCACCCGCCGTTGTGCAGGGGGCGGTGCTGCCGGTGGTGATGGGGGCGATCTGGCTGGGGGTGCGGCATCTGCGCCGCCATATCGGCCATAAGGAGCATTGAGCACGCAAAACGGGGCCATGGCTGCTGCCGTGACCCCGTTCTGTTCTGTGCGGAAGTGGCGGGATGCTTCGCCGTTATCCTGTTGTCTTACTGATCTTACTGATCGGCGGTTTCCAGCTCGCTCAGCAGGCGCAGCACGTCTTCGGAGGCCTTTTCCATTTTCTGGATTTCCTCCAGCGCGCCCTTGATGTCGCCGTTATTGTACCTGCGGGCGGCCTCGATACCGTGTTTGTGCACCAGCTTGTGCGGTTCCTCCAGCTTTTTATAGGCCGGATGATCGCGGTAGCGTTCAGGCAGATCGCGGCCGTAATACCATTTGCCCAGGCGGCAGGAATTATGATCGGCCAGTTCGTCCGCGCGCAGGCTTTCGCGGCCGACGAACATATTGGCCAGGCGCTTCTTCCAGATGACGTGATCGGCCTTGGCCAGCTGGATGACCTTGCCCGGCAGGTTGAAATTGGCGAAACGCTGCATCTTGTCGCCGATGCGTGAAATGATGCCGTCAACGGAATCGGCGGTTTTCTCAACCTGTTGGACGACCTTTTTGCTCAGAACCGTCAGTTCGCTGATATTGTGGGCGACTTCCTGGGTTGCCTGATTCTGCTGGGTCAGGATGTCATTGATCTCCTGCATGCGTCCGCGGACATTCTCGGCATTGGCGTTGATGTTCTCCATCGCCAGATGCACGGTCTGCATGGCCTCGCTGCCGGCCTGAACCGCTTCGGTGCCCTGGCTCATGGAGGATACGATATTGGATGTTTCCTCCCTCAGGCGTTCGATGCGCTCGCGGATGTCCACGGTCGCCCGGGCCGTTTGCTGAGAAAGATTCTTCACCTCGCTGGCGACGACGGCGAAGCCCTTGCCGGCCTCGCCCGCGCGGGCGGCTTCGATGGTGGCGTTCAGTGCCAGAAGATTGGTCTGCCCTGCAATATCGCTGATGGTGGAGACGATGTCCTCGATATGTTTGGAGGCTTCGGCCAGCGTATTCACCTGGGTGGCGGTGTTGCCGACGATGGTGCTGATTTCCTCCATCGTCCGGGTGGCCTTGTCGGTTGCCTGTCGGCCCTCGGAGGCACTGTCTGAAACCTGCTGCGCCAGGTCATTGGCACTTTCGGATGCGGCGCTGATTTCATTGACGGAGGCGGAGAGCTCCTCGATCGCGGCGGCGATGGCGTGGGTGCGGGAATCCGCATCCTGTGTCGCGGCAACGGTTTCACCATAAGAAATGGCGGTCTCATTGGCCTGGATCGAATCGTCGACAATGGCCCGCAATGCCG
>CAYXDL010000042.1:0-10563 GCA_964463775.1 uncultured Hyphomicrobiales bacterium | reverse complement strand
GGCCGTGGTGCATTGTTCCTCGTTCAGCCTGTCCATCAGAAACCCGATGCGAAAGCTGTTGCGCGCCGGGTTATCCGCACGGTTTTTCTGGCATTGGGCTTCGAATACCGCGCGGTCATGAGCGGGATCGGTGCAGTTCATGCCTTCTTCCTGCAGCCTGAAGCGAAAGGCGGCGGCAAGGCCCTGTTCCGCATCCAGCGCCTCTATCTCCTGCGCTGACAGGGTCACGATGGTGCCCGCCAGTGAATCATAGGCCGTCAGCGCGCCGTCATCGCGGGCGATGATGCGCAGAAACGGCGGCAGATGGCCCGATGGCGGGGCGGCGTTCATGACGGTTTTGTTTCCTTCGCGGCAGCAAGGGTCGTCAGATATCCGTCCCGGCGCAGATCGGTGATGACCCAGGCGATATCGCTGTAGGAGATGCCGCTGATGCGTTTGCGGATGGTGCGGATCACCTCATCGGTCCTGATGGGAGTGGCGGCATGAAGCCAGACATAGGCCTGCAAAGGCGTCAATGGCAGTTTGCGTATCGGCCGCGAGGCCGTGCGCCGGAACAGGGTGTTGCCCTCGCCATCGCCGATGAGGCGCGTATCCGGGGCCTGACATACGGCAATATGCGACAAGGCGGCATCCAATGCCCCGGCGTATCCGCTCAGGGATTCGTTACCCGGATGCCCCGGCATCTTTCCTTTGCCCGCTTCCATGCCCTTTTCCTCGTCTGTGTTTTCCTTGCCTGTTTATTTTTGTTGCCCTTTGTCTGCGGCTCCGGTTTTTCGTGGCGGCGCGATCACAGGCTCTTTTCCTTTTGCCATTCGCCGGGATGAGCGCAGGGGCAGGAGGTCAGCCAGGCCCGCTCCGAGCCCGGCTTCCCCTTTTCAGGCGGCTGTCAGGGCAGCCTAACTGACCGAGATGGTGCCGGTGCCCGCCACCGTGACATTGATGGTGGCCGCCGTTTCCCCGGCGCCGCCGCGCAGGGCTTCGCGCATCGTGTCCTTGATGGCGAGATCGGCGATCTTGCTGAAACGCGCCGCATCCTCCTTGGACAGGGCGCCTGAGGAGACGATGGCGTCGACGCTGCGTTCGGCGATTTCAAACCGTTTGGCCAGATCGACCCGGGGTTGTTGCGGACGGAGTTCGGCCGCGCTGACGGCGGAAACGCCGGCGAGTTCTTCAAGAAGGCGAAGGCGTTTATCAAGATCCTGAGGCATAGTGTCACCCGTTGCTTGTTTGAACACTTATAAATTGCCGCAAGATTTCATTTTTTCTCTTATTGAGAGTATAGAGAGTATGCCCGTTTTCTGCCTGTGACAACCATAAATTAAATAAATGACATTTTATGTAGCTTTAGGTTGTTATTCCTGTTGCGGGAGGAAATCCCGCGCGGATAGGGCAGGAAATCAAAGGGCCGAGCAGCATGAGCGACCCGGCCCTTGCCGTTTTGGCCACGGCCCTGCCGTTTTCTTCAGGGTTGCGGTGCTTCGGGCGTATAGGCCAGGTTGGATGCCAGTATCCGCTCGGTTTCACCTATGCTCAGCCCCTTGCGTGCGGCATAATCGGCCACCTGATCGCGGTCGATCTTGCCGACACCGAAATAGCGGGCCTTCGGATGGGCGAAATACAATCCGCTGACCGAGGCGGCCGGCAGCATCGCCCAGCCTTCCGTCAGGCTGATGCCGGTTTGGCGTTCGGCATCGAGCAGGGAAAAGATGGTCGCCTTTTCCGTGTGATCCGGGCAGGCCGGGTATCCCGCCGCCGGGCGGATGCCCCGGTATTTTTCGGCGATCAGATCCTCGTTGCTGAGTTGTTCATCCGGCGCATAGCCCCAGAATTCCCGCCGGACCCGTTCATGCATGTGTTCGGCGAAGGCTTCCGCCAGCCGGTCGGCGAGGGATTTCAGCAGGATTGAATTATAGTCGTCGTTATGGCGTTCAAAATCGGCAACGATTTCATCAATGCCGATACCGGCGGTGACGGCAAAGGCGCCGATATAATCCTGCAGGCCGCTTTCCCTGGGGGCGATGAAGTCGGCCAGGCACAGATTGGGCCGTCCGGCACCGCGTTTCATCTGCTGGCGCAGGAAATGAAGCACGGCCAGCTTCTCGCCATTTTCCTCTTCTGAGAAAACCTCGACATCATCCATGTCTGAAGCCGCGGGCCAGAACCCGATCACGGCCCGGGCCTTCAGCCATTTTTCTTCGATGATGCGATCCAGCATGGCCTGCGCGTCCGCATAGAGGGAGCGTGCCGCCTCACCCACCGCCGGATCGTCGAGGATATCGGGAAAACGCCCGGCCAGTTCCCAGGTCGCAAAAAATGGTTTCCAGTCGATGCGATCGCGCAGGCGGGACAGATCGTAATTATCGAAATTCCGCACCCCAAGATCGCGCGGGCGGGTGATGTCGCTCTGCTGCCAGTCAATTTTTTCGCGGTTCTCGCGGATCTGCATCAGGCTTGGCCGTTCGCCCTTGTCCTGCCCGCGGGCGTGATTTTCGCGCAGCTGGTCGTATTCGGCGCGGATGGCAGCGGTATAGCTGTCGCTGTCTTCGGAAAGAAGCTGACTGGCGACGCCGACGGCCCGGGAGGCATCGGGCACATGGATCACCGGTCCCGAATAGCCGGGGGCGATCTTGACCGCCGTATGCATCTTGCTGGTGGTGGCCCCGCCGATCATCAGCGGCAGGGTGAAGCCCTCGCGCTCCATTTCCCGGGCGATATAGGTCATCTCCTCAAGGCTGGGCGTGATCAGCCCCGAGAGGCCGATGATATCGGCCTTTTCCTCGCGCGCGGTGGCGAGGATTTTTGCCGAGGGTACCATGACCCCCAGATCGACGATGTCATAGCCATTGCACTGCAGGACAACGCCGACGATGTTCTTGCCGATATCATGGACATCGCCTTTGACCGTGGCCATGACGATCTTGCCCGCTGCCTTGTCGGCGGTGCCAAGGCGTTGTTTCTCCTCCTCGATATAGGGTAGCAGGTATGCGACGGCCTTTTTCATCACCCGGGCGCTCTTGACCACCTGAGGCAGGAACATCTTACCGGCGCCGAACAGGTCACCGACCACGTTCATGCCCTTCATCAGCGGGCCTTCGATCACATCGAGGGGGCGTTCGGCGCTCTGGCGGGCCTCTTCCGTGTCCTGTTCGATATATTCGGTGATCCCGTTGACCAGCGCATGGGTCAGGCGCGACTGAACGTCGCCCTCGCGCCAGGACAGATCGACCTCGCGCTTTTTGCCGCCCCCCTTGTAGCGGTCGGCGATTTCCAGCAGCCGGTCGGTGGCATCGGGGCGGCGGTTCAGCAGCACATCCTCGATGCGCTCGCGCAGTTCCGCCGGAATATCCTCATAGACCATGAGCTGCCCGGCATTGACAATGCCCATATCCATGCCTGCGGGAATGGCGTGATAGAGGAATACCGCATGCATGGCCTCACGCAGCATGTTGTTGCCGCGAAAGGAGAAGGAAACATTGCTCAGCCCGCCGGAAACATGAACATGGGGCAGGTTTTCGCGGATGCGCCGTGCCGCCTCGAAAAAGTCGAGGGCGTAATTGTTGTGCTCCTCCATGCCGGTGGCGACGGCGAAGATGTTGGGATCGAAAATGATGTCCTGCGGCGGGAAGCCGACCTTGTCGACCAGCAGCCGGTAGGAACGTTCGCAGATTTCATATTTGCGATCGGCCGTGTCCGCCTGTCCCTGTTCATCGAAGGCCATGACCACGACGGCAGCACCATAGCGGCGGATCAGGCGGGCCTGATGCAGGAACGGTTCCTCGCCCTCCGTCAGGCTGATGGAATTGACGATCGGCTTGCCCTGCACGCATCTCAGCCCGGCCTCGATCACCGACCATTTCGAGGAATCGATCATGATTGGCACTTTGGCGATGTCCGGTTCGGCTGCGATCAGCCTGAGGAAGCGCACCATTGCCTCCTCGGCATCGAGCATCGCGTCATCCATATTGACGTCGATGATCTGGGCGCCGTTTTCCACCTGCTGGCGGGCGACATCCAGCGCGGCGTCATAATCGCCCTCCAGAATCAGGCGCTTGAAGCGGGCGGAGCCGGCAACATTGGTGCGTTCGCCGATATTGACGAAACCGGCCTGGGAGACGGGTAATTCCTGGGTCATGCTCTCAACTCGAAGGGTTCGAGGCCCGAAAGGCGCAGCCTCGGTTCAATCACGGGGATGGGGCGTGGCGGAATGCCCTCAACGGCGGCGGCAATGGCGCGGATATGATCGGGGCGGGTACCGCAGCAGCCGCCGACAATGTTGACCAGACCGCTTTCGGCCCATTCGCGCAGCATGGCGGCGGTGTCTTCGGGTTGTTCGTCATACTCACCGAATTCATTGGGCAGCCCGGCATTGGGATAGGCGCTGATGCGTGTATCGGCGACACGCGACAGTTCGGCGATATAGGGGCGCAGTTCCCTGGCACCGAGTGAACAGTTCAGCCCGACGCTGAACGGCCTGACATGGGAGACCGAATTCCAGAATGCCTCTGCCGTCTGGCCGGAGAGATTACGCCCGGAAAGGTCGGTGATGGTGCCGGAAATCATGATCGGCAGTCGCTCCTGCCTTTCCTCGAACAGTTCTTCCAGGGCGAACAGGGCCGCCTTGGCATTGAGGGTATCGAAAACCGTTTCCACCAGAATCAGGTCGGCGCCGCCTTCGATCAGCCCTTCCGCCGCCTGACGGTAAGCGATGCGCAGATCGTCGAAGGTGACGGCCCGATAACCCGGGTCGTTGACATCGGGGGAGATCGAGGCGGTTTTGGAGGTGGGGCCGATCGCCCCGGCGACAAAACGGGGCTTGTCCGGGGTTTCGGCGCTCATCCGGTCGGCTTCAGCGCGGGCGATGCGTGCGGCTTCCCGGTTCAGCTCGCCGACGATATCCTCCATGTGATAATCGGCCTGCGAAAGGGTGGTGGCGTTGAAGCTGTTGGTTTCGATGATATCGGCGCCCGCTTCCAGAAACTGCCGGTGGATGCCGGCGATGATGTCAGGCCGTGTCAGACACAGCAGATCATTGTTGCCGCGCAGGTCATGGGGGAAATCGGCAAAGCGGGAACCGCGGAAATCCTTTTCCTCAAGACCATGAGACTGGATCATGGTGCCGGTGGCCCCGTCGAGGATCAGGATCCGCTCTCCGGCAATGCGTTCCAGCAGGGCCGTGCGTTCGGCGCGTGTATCGGTCATTTCGTGTCCTTGTTGCGGAATTCGATGGGAGAGGCGGCACCGCGTACCCCCAGAATGTGGCAGATGGCGTAGGTCAGATCGGCACGGTTCAGGGTATAGAAGTGAAAATCCCTCACCCCGTCCTCGCGCAGTCTGGCACACAGTTCGGCAGCGGTGACGGCGGCGACCATCTGGCGGGTGGCGGGGTCGTCGTCCAGATCCTCGAACATATGGGCCATCCAGGCGGGAACCGATGCCCCGCACATGGCGGCAAAACGCTGGACGGTGCGGAAATTGGTCACCGGCAGAATGCCGGGAACAATCGGCACGTCGATTCCTGCGGCAGCGGCGCGATCCCGGAAACGCAGAAATATTTCGGCATCGAAAAAGAACTGCGTGATCAGCAGGCTGGCCCCGGCATCGACCTTGCGCTTGAGGAAATCCAGATCCGCCTGGGCGGAGCGTGCCTCGGGGTGGATTTCCGGATAGGCGGCGGCATAGATTTCAAAATCGCCGACCTTTCTCAGCCCCTCGATCAGTTCGACGGAGCTTCCGTAACCGCCCGGGGCAGGGGTGAAGCCTTCCTCCCCTTCCGGGGGATCACCGCGCAGGGCGACAATGCGCCGGATCCCGGCGGCATGATAATCGCGGGCCACGGCATTCACCTCCTCGCGGCTGGCGCCGACGCAGGTCAGATGCGCCGCCGGCGCCATGCTGGTTTCGCGTGCGATGCGGGCCACGGTATCGTGGGTACGCTGGCGGGTGGAGCCTCCGGCGCCATAGGTCACGGAAACGAAGCGCGGTCCCAACGGTTCCAGCCGGGCGATGGCCTTCCACAGGCTTTTTTCCATTTCCGGTGTTTTCGGAGGGAAGAACTCAAAGGATACGCCCAGTCCCGACGATGATCGCGTGTTCAAGATCTGTCTCCTTCATTGGCACCTGAAATTTCGGTTCGGGCGACGGCATTCGCATCTTCCGCAGCTTTCGCCGGTTTTTCGGCCGTCCAGAGTGCCACGGTCAGCGGCTGCCCTTCGAGCCGGCGGATACCGGTGACCGCAAGCCCGTGATTTTCCAGCCAGCGGGATATTTCATCCTCGGAGAAGCCGAGGCGGCGATGGGCATGTTCCTCGCGCAGGAAATCAACGTCATGAGGCAGGAAATCGGCGACCAGCAGCACACCGCCGGGGCGCAGAACGCGGGCCGCCTCGGCCAGCACGCCGGCCGGATCGTCCGCATAATGCAGGACCTGATGAATGCAGACGGCATCCTGGCTGTCATCGGCGAAAGGCAGGGCATACATGTCCGCCTGGCGCAGGGTGCAGTTGGCGGCCCCCACCGTTTCCAGCCGGGCCCGGGCAACCGCCAGCATCTCCTTGTTCAGATCGATGCCGGTACCCCGGCCGATGCGTGAATGCATGATTTCCAGAATGCGCCCGGTTCCGGTGCCGATATCGAGAAACTCGCCGATGTGACGGTCTTCAAGGGCATCGAGCAGGGCCTGTTCGACCATTTCCTCGGCGATATAGAGTGAACGAAGCTCGTTCCAGCGCCCGGCATTGGCATCGAAATAGGCCTGGGCCGCGGCAAGACGGGATGCCTTCACCGCATCGAGGCGTCTGCGATCCTGGCGCAGCACCGGGTCGGGATCCTTCTTCAGTTTCCGCGTCAGGAAGTCGACCAGGCGCAGCGGCTGTTCGCGGCTGTCGTGGGGAACACGGAAGAAGGCCCAGGCGCCTTCGCGGTGACGTTCCAGCAGGCCGGCCTCGCAAAGCAGCTTCAGGTGCCGCGATACGCGCGGCTGGCTCTGACCGAGAATCTGGGTCAGTTCCGTCACCGTCAGTTCGCATTCCCGGCACAGAGCAAGGATTCTCAGCCTGGTGGGCTCACCCGCCGCCTTCAGTTCTGTCAGTAAGGATTCCATGGCGCCTCGTTATCTGGATCACCATATAAACATATCTTTATGTAATGGCAAGAAGCTTTGCTGAGGGGATGCCAAGGGATGTTCCGCAGGTCTTTCTCCGGCCGCAGGGTTGCGAAAAATGCGGCCTTTTGGGCACAGGGTGACAATAATCACACATTTTTACCTTCAAATTCTGGAAAGTTGTTTTTCCGTGTGATAGGCAGGGTGGTGTAATGAATGGCTCCGTTAAGGTTGCGTTAGTGGCTGTCTTATAGCCTTTCTGCCTGATCGTCAGCACAACGGGGATCAGGCAGGGACAGGTAGCGGGTCGGCCATGCCGGATATTGTGCCGGGGCATCTTGTCTTTCCGGTGGATTTAATCCCGCAGGCGGGGTTGATCCGCAAAGGCACTGAAGGCGTAGCCACTGAAGGCGCAACCGGACGGGATGCCGAGTATCGGATGGATCCGGACGGCAGGTTCAGCATTGGGGAACAGATTTGTTGGTTATGAATAAGGATAATCTCCTGAAGAATGCGGCCAGATTGGCCGGTGTTCTGATGATCGGCCTGACCCTCGGCGCATGCGCATCGGCCCCTGCCGAGCCGGAGGCCCGCGCCGAATTCGAAGCCCAGAATGATCCTCTGGAGCCGATGAACCGCTATTTCTTCGAGGTCAATCGCGGCCTCGATCAGCTTCTGCTCCGTCCTACGGCCGAGATTTATCGCGGTGCCGTTCCCGATATGGTGCAGCAGATGGTGCATAATTTTCTGCTCAATCTGAACGAGCCGATCGTATTCACCAACAGCCTGCTCCAGGGCGATACGGACAATGCCGGGAAAAGCTTTGGCCGTTTTGCCGCCAATACCCTCATCGGTGTGGGCGGGTTGTTCGATGTTGCCGGTATCGATCGCCAGGAAGAGGATTTCGGACAGACCCTCGGTGTCTGGGGGTTGGGCGAAGGGCCTTATCTGGTGCTGCCCGTCATCGGTCCGCGCCCGCCGCGCGATCTGGCCGGCATGATTACCGACAGCTATATCGATCCGTGGAATTATCTGGCGCGGCGCAACGATATCGATTTCCCCGAGCAGACGGTGCGGTTTATCGCCGAAGGGGTTGACGCACGTTCGCGCAACATCGAATCCATTGATGAAATCGAACGCTCCTCCATCGATTTCTATGCCACCGTGCGCAGCCTGTACCGGCAGCGCCGCGCGGCACTGATCAGCAATGGTGATGTCACCCCTGACATGGAGCTGGAACCCGTTTCCTTTGAGTTCGAGGACGACCAGTCCATGGAAAGCAAAACCGCCGCCGTGGTCCAATAGCAGGGCGGCGCCTTCACCGGAAAGATGCACGATATGCTCCAGACAGCTCGATTCCCGCGGCGGGATCCGCGCGTTGATTGGCTGGCGATAATGCGTCGTGCCCTCATGATCGTACCGGTGCTGGCCGTTCTCGCCATTATCCTGGCGCAGGGGGGCGCAAGGGCGGCATTGCCTGCGGATACGCCGCAGGGGTTTATCGATGCGGTCAGTCAGGAAGCCTTCAGCCTGCTGAAGAAAAAGGATCTGAGCGAGGAGCAGCGCATTGCCGAATTCGGCCGCCTGTTCCGTGAAAACTTCGATGTTGACCGTATCGCCCGTTTTGCGCTTGGCCGTTACTGGCGCACGACACCGGCGCCGAAACGGGTGGAATATCAGGCATTGTTCGCTGATTTCATCGTCAATACCTATGCGGCCCGTTTCGGGGTTTATGAAGGTCAGAAGATCGAAATCACCGGTTCCAAACGGCTGAACAGCAAGGAAACGATGGTGCATTCGAAGCTGATCCTGCCTGATCGGGAGCCGGTCAGGGTCGACTGGCGGGTGCGCAAGGGCAAGGACGGACGCCTTCGCATCGTCGATGTGGTGGTTGAAGGGGTCAGCATGGCGATTACCCATCGTTCGGAATTCGCCGCGGTCATTCAACGCGACAACGGCAGGATCGACGGGCTGCTCCGGCGGATGCGCGAAAAGGCCCTGCACATCGATTACGACAAGCAGAAGCAACAGTAAGCCGGCCTTTTTTTTCCCTGTCCGGGCAGGAGGCCGGGGAGGGTTGGCATGAAAACCTTTAATTTCTCACCTTTTCATAGCGATGATATTGATCCCGTCATCGGTCTGTGGCGGCGCTGTGATCTGCTCCGCCCCTGGAATGACCCCCGTCATGATATTGATCTGGTCAGACGCAGCGGTCACGGAAGCCTGCTTGTCGGCCGTCCGGCAGAGGGCGGGCCACTGCTTGCCACGGTCATGGTCGGGCATGACGGGCATCGCGGCTGGATCTATTACCTGGCGGTGGATCCCGATCACAGGGGGCTGGGGCTTGGCCGTCAGGCCGTCGCGGCGGCCGAAGAATGGCTTTCCCGTCGTGGCCTGCCCAAGGCCATGCTGATGATCCGCCCCGAAAACGAGGCCGTGCGCGCCTTCTATGCGCGCTGCGGCTATGAGGTCGAGGAGCGCATCATCATGGCGCGGCGTCTGTAGGGGCTGTTGTGTCTTCCCTTAATGCGCTTCGGCCCAGCTTTGGCCGATGCCGGTTTCCACCTCCAGTGGTACGGAGAGCGCGGCGGCGCCTTCCATGACCTCGCGGGCCAGTTTTGCCACCGCTTCGGCCTGTCCGGCCGGTGCCTCGAAGACCAGCTCGTCATGCACCTGCAGCAGCATCCGGGCATCCAGCCCGGCCTCGCGGATGCGTTCGGGCAGGCGGATCATGGCCCGTTTGATCACATCGGCGGCCGTTCCCTGTATGGGGGCATTGATCGCTGCCCGCTCGGCGAAATTGCGCCGCATGGGATTGCGGTCGTTGATGCCGGGCAGATGGCAGCGGCGACCGTAGACCGTTTCCACATATCCCTGCTTGCGGCAGGTTTCCACCGTCCGGTTCATGTATTCGCGGATGCCCGGATAGCGTTGGAAATAGGTATCGATGTATTTCTGGGCATCGCTGCGGGAAATGCCCAACTGGCGCGCCAGCCCGAAGGCGCTGATGCCATAGATGATGCCGAAATTGATTGCCTTGGCCGAACGGCGGATCATCGGATCCATGTTTTCAACCGGAATGCCGAAAACCTGCGAGGCCGTCAGGGCATGAATGTCGATGCCTTTGTGAAACGCTTCCTTCAGGGCTTCTATGTCCGCGACATGGGCGAGGATGCGCAGCTCGATCTGTGAGTAATCGGCGCTGATCAGCCGATTGCCTTCCTCGGCGACAAAGGCGCGGCGGATTTTGCGCCCGTCCTCAGTGCGGATCGGTATGTTCTGCAGATTGGGATCAGTCGAGGATAGCCTGCCCGTTGCCGCCCCGACCATGGAATAAGAGGTGTGCACCCGCCCGGTTTCAGGGTTGATCTGCTTTTGCAGGGCATCGGTATAGGTGCTCTTCAGCTTGGTCAGTGCCCGCCATTCCAGCACCCGTGCGGGCAGTTCATGGCCTTCGGCGGCCA
>CAYXDL010000041.1:5728-10646 GCA_964463775.1 uncultured Hyphomicrobiales bacterium | reverse complement strand
GCACACAGCCACCCAGCAGAAACACGACTGCAAGCGGAACGAGCAGGTTTCTGACACCGGCAGGCTTGCGGGGGGTAAGGTGCAATGGATCGGGAATGCTCGGCATGGCTCTCTCCTTCTCCGCCCCATTGAAACGGCCATTGATTGATTTTTCCTTAAATGCCGCCCTTCCGCCGCCCTGCCATGCAATCCGGCCGGGAGGGAATAGGTTCTTATTTCCCCGGCGCGGCCGCAGTGCTATGATGACTGCATTAGGGATACCCAACATTGTTGTCTCCCTGAAAACGACCGGAAGGCCTTGCCAACCGGTGGTAGACAACCGCAAATGAAGGCGGATAGCCGGCTTGGCCATGACTGCAGGTGACCGCCGGCCACAAAACGCAGCCGCAGCCTTTTCAAGGCGCGGCTGCCGTTGTTTCTTACACCAAACACAGGCGGGCCAAAGCCCGCCGGCGCAGCCTTTTCAAGGCGCGGCTGCCGTCATTTTCATACCAAACACAAGCGGGGCAAAGCCCGCGGGCGCAGCCTTTTCAAGGCGCGGCTGCCGTCATTTCCATACCAAACACAAGCGGGCCAAAGCCCGCGGGCGCAGCCTTTTCAAAGCGCGGCTGCCGTCATTTTCATACCAAACACAAGCGGGCAAGACCCACGGGCGCAGCCTTCCTGGGGCGCGATCGGCGCTACATGAAATATCCGGAACATACGGGCAGTCCGGTAAGCAAAAGATTTCATTCCATGGCGCAATGTTCTAGATTGCCCTCATGCAATGGGACAAGCTCAGAATATTTCATGCCGTGGCGGAGGCCGGCAGTTTCACCCGGGCCGGGGAACGCCTGCATCTGAGTCAATCCGCCATCAGCCGCCAGGTCAGCGCCCTTGAGGACAGCCTGAACACGACCCTGTTCCACCGCCATGCCCGTGGCCTGACCCTGACGGAGCAGGGCGAATTGCTTTACCGCACCGTGCATGAGGTTTTCGCCAAACTGGCCATGGTCGAGGCCGTGCTGACTGATTCCAGGGAGCGGCCCAAGGGCGAGCTGAAGGTCACCACGCCGATCGGCTTCGGCAGCATCTGGCTGACGCAGCGCATTCGCGGCTTCGTCGATATGTATCCCGATATCCGCTTCAATCTGATCGTAACCGATCAGGAACTGGATCTGGCCCTGCGTGAGGCCGATGTCGCCATCCGGCTGCGCAAGCCGACACAAAGCGATCTGATCATGCGCAAGCTGACGACGGTGCATTATCACATCTATGCTTCCGAAACCTATATCAACCGCTATGGCGCGCCGCGCAGCCTTGATGATCTGAAGCGCCACACGCTCGTCATCTACGGCAAGGGGGTGGCGCAGCCCGTTTCCAATATCAACTGGCTGATCGATGAACTCGGCGGTGTCCCGCAGGAACACCCCGTCCACAAGGTCAACAATGTCTACGGGCTGTACAAGGCCATCGAAAGCGGGCTCGGCATCGGCGCCCTGCCCGACTACATCATCGCGCGTAAATCCCGTGTCATTCGCGTCCTGCCCTCGGTCGAAGGGCCGACATTCGAAACCTATTTCGTCTATCCGGAAGAGCTGCGCAACTCGAAAAAGATCGGCGCCTTTCGTGATTACCTCATCCAGAAAGTGTCGGAGTGGGAATTCTGATCCCCGCAGCCAAGCCATGCGGCCGGCGCATGGCTGCATTGCGTATTTTGAAATAGTAATTCGGCCTCCTCCCCCCTACATAAAGGGCGTCGCTGCACTGCAGCACGAAATTCGGGTTCCCGCCCGATATCGGTCCTTGCCTCTCCTCCCCCCTTTCCTGGCAAGGACCCTTTACGTCCCCCCCGACGTAAAGCCTCCCTGTTAGCCTTGCCGGGCCCTTTGTGGCCCGGTTTTTTTTTGCTTTCCCCTGCCATGCAGGAAAAGCATGGCTGCAATGAACAATTCGCACTGGTACCGGTCGCTGCCCTGCAGCATATTCAACTCACAGATTTGCTGCGTCGCAGCATTTCCCCGTTCCCGTGAACCCTTCACATGGAACGACGTCTCCCTGACGTAACCTCCCTGTTAAAACTTGAGCCGGGTTTAAAGCCCGGCTCTTTTTTTGTCCGCACGAAACACAGGCGGCTATCAACGGAAGAGTATTTCCCCTTCCAGCCCCTCATAGAGGGAGGCGACAAACTCGCCATAACCGTTATAGATCCTCGTCCTCACCCGCTTGTCGCTGCCAAGCAGCCGTTCCGTCGCCTGGCTCCATCGCGGATGGGGGACCTCCGGGTTCACATTGGCCCAGAATCCGTATTCACTGGCCTGCAGCTTTTCCCAGAACCCGATCGGGCGCTTGTCGGTAAAGCTGATACGGGTGATCGACTTGATCGACTTGAAGCCATATTTCCACGGCAGCGCCAGACGCAGCGGCGCCCCCATCTGTTTGGGTAAAGGCTTGCCATAAGCCCCCGTCACCATGAAGGCAAGGTCATTGGCCGCTTCCGCCATCGTCACCCCTTCCACATAGGGCCAGGGGTACCAGAACTGTTTCTGACCCGAGGCCACCGACGGATCCTTGAACGTCTCGAAACGAACATATTTCGCCCCGGACAGCGGCCTGGCGATTTCAAGCAGTTGCGAGAGCGGAAAGCCGGTCCATGGCACAGCCATCGCCCAGGTTTCAACACAGCGATGACGGTACAACCGTTCCTCCGGCGAAACCTTGGCCATAAGATCCTCGAATCCCAGGGTCATTTCCTTTTCGACCAGCCCGTCGATGCGGATATCCCACGGGCTGATCCTCAGTTTCTGCGCCGCCGACGCGATGCGCTTGTGAGAGCCGAATTCATAAAAATTGTTGTAGGAGGTGTTGACCGCCTCATCCGTGACGGGGCGGTCGAGCACGTAACGCGGATTACGTGGCGCCGGATAAGACAGCGCCGCCCGCGCCGCACCCGGCAGCGCGGTAGCAAGGCCGATCCCGGCGGCAAGACCCAGCCCTTCCTTCATGAACTGCCGCCTGTTCAGAAAAACATCTTCCGCCGTAGCTTCGGATTCCGGTATTTCCCAGCCCTGTATGCGCCTGATCAGCATTCCGTGCTCCAACATGAAAAGCCGCGGGAATCATCCGCACGGCATTGCCCGTAAAACTGAAGTAATTCTACAACGCAAATGCGGGCAGGAACACACAACCCCGATGACAAGATTGTGAGCCTGCCCGCATGTCACGAAATCCCGCGGCGGATTCCAGATTCCGGTTATTCTTCCTCCAGCATCGAGCGCAGCATCCAGGCTGTTTTTACGGAAACCTGCATGCGTTGGGTCAGCAGATCCGCCGTCGGCTCGTCATGGGCCGCATCGGCCAGCGGAAAGATTGAGCGGGCCGTACGCACCACCGTTTCATGGCCGATCACCAGGTTGCGGATCATCTCCATGGCCGGGGGCACGCCCTCATCCTCGCCGATTTCGGTCAACGCGCCAAAAGCACGATAGCTGCCCGGCGCCACATGCCCCAGGGCACGGATGCGCTCCGCAATCTCATCCACCGCCAGCGCCAGTTCCGTGTATTGCTGCTCGAACATCAGATGCAGGGTATTGAACAGCGGTCCCGTCACATTCCAGTGATAGAAATGGGTCTTCAGATACAGGGTGTAGCTGTCGGCCAGCAGACGCGCCAACCCTTCGGCAATGGCCTTGCGGTCAGTTTCGGATATGCCGGTATCTATCTTCATATCATCCTCCTTTTCATGTCATCTATTATATAACATGAAAGGTTGTGATGTAAATTATAATTATTCTAGTTTATGGGATTCCAGCACATCCTCGGCCAGCCGCCCCGTCAGCTCCTGCAGGTGATCGAAGCGGAAACGGAAAGTTCCCACCCCCATGGTATTGGAACGCAGTTCCACGATCAGATCATGCATTTCCGCCTGCGGGATCAGCCCGGTCACCTGATCCCAGCCATCCCAGCCTTCACGCGCATCAAACCCCAGAATCTGCCCCCGTCGCCCCGTGATCAGATTGTTGGCCGCCGCCGTCGCCTCTGAGGGAACGAATACCTCCACCCTCATCACCGGTTCGAGCAGCACGGGAGAGCAGTTCTTCAGCGCCTCGGCCATGACCTGGCGGCCGGCAATTTTGAAGGCCTGCTCCGACGAATCGACGGCGTGGTATTTGCCGTCAACCAGGGTCACGGCCAGATCGACAACCGGAAAGCCAAGCGGCCCCCGGGCCAGTGCCTCGCGAATTCCGGCCTCGACCGCCGGAATGAACTGCTTGGGAATGGCGCCACCGACAATCTCGTTTTCGAAAACAAAACCGCTGCCCCGGGGCAACGGCTTGATCCTGACCACGACATCGGCGAATTGCCCGTGCCCGCCCGACTGGCGCTTGTAACGGGTATGCTGCTCCGTTCCCTTGCGGATCGCCTCCCGGTAAGGGACGGTCGGCCGGGAAAACGCCACATCAAGACCAAAGCGGCTTTTCAGCCGTTCCCTCGCCACCTTCAGATGAATGTCGCCCTGTCCCCAGAGCACGGTTTGCTGCAGATCCTGATCATGTTCCACAGACAGGGAGGGATCCTCCTCGCACAGCCGGGTCAGTGCCGAGGACAGCTTCACATCATCGCGCTGTTCCACCGCCGATACCGCCATGGCGTAAACAGGATCGGGGCGGGGCACGGGTGTCAGTTCCGGGGTGTTGCCACCGGTACTCAGCACATCGCCGGTCCGTATATTTTCCATGCGCCCGAGCGCCACCACCTCGCCGGCCGCGGCGGCGGTGATCTTGCGCGCTTCCTGCCCGTGCATGCGGAACAGGCCGGCCGCACGGTGGCCGTTGAGACTGTTACCCTCCTTCAGCGAACCATGCAGCAGCCGGGCGATCGACAGCTTGCCCCCCTGCCCCGTATACAATGTCTTGATCACCCGGGCCACAGCTCCGGG
>CAYXDL010000041.1:0-5718 GCA_964463775.1 uncultured Hyphomicrobiales bacterium | reverse complement strand
CTCCTCCGCCACCCCGACACGCGCCGCCGTCCGTTCCACAGACGGCACCTCATGGCGCAGAGCCTTCAGCAGGCGGCGCACTCCGTGGCCCGTTTCCGCGGCACCGAGCATGACCGGCAGAATCACCCCTTCCGCCAGTTCCTTGGCCAGATCGGCAAAAACCTCGTCACTGCCGGGTTCGATATCCTCCAGCAATTCCTCCATCAGATGATCGTCGTAATCGGCCAGCTGTTCGAGCATGGCGAAACGGGCCTCGGCTTCCTTTTCCGCCAGATCGGGGGGCAGGTCGATGCGTTCCGAAGGGCCCGCTTCCCGGTAGAGGTAGCAGCGCTCGCTTGCCAGATCGACATAGCCGGTAATCGTGCCATCGCGCGTGATCGGTATCTGGCGCAGCACCACGGGCAGATCGCTCGCCGCCTGCAGGGCATCGAGAATTTGGGAAACCGGACCACTCATCTTTTCGATCTTGTTGACAAACAGCAGATGCGGCACCTGCAGATCAGCGAGATAACGCAACAGCGGCTTCAGCGCCGTCAGTTTTTCCGGCTGCGGTTCACAGACCACCACGGCCGCATCGACATCGTTCAGGACGGCCAGGGTTTCGCCCAGAAATTCCACTGAACCAGGACAATCGATAAAGGTGAACAAATCATCCAGATAGGTGGCGGAGGCGATATTCACCTCCACACTCATGCCGTGGGCGCGGGCTTCCGGCGATGAATCGCCGACCGTGTTGCCGGCATCGACGCTGCCCTTGCGGTGGCTGGCGCCGGTAATATGCAGGATATTTTCAAGAAGCGTCGTCTTGCCACTGGAATAGGTCCCGACGATTGCAACGCTACGGGGGCCTGACGGTTTGGAAACATTCATGCTTTCCCCCCTTTTATATGAAGGCGCTTTCGCCCATCTGATCTTTTCATGGTCACTCCGCCATTCTGGCAATGCAAGGGTTTTTCACCAGGCTCTTGCACTTGCCAGCATGGCATGATCAATATTGACTGCCTTGATCCGGATCATCCGCCACAGCAGCAGGAGGCTGTCTTGAACCGTACCATTCCTCCTTTTCATCTCGCCTTTCCCGTCGACGATCTCGATGCCGCCGCCGATTTCTATGGCCGCACCCTCGGCTGCCGGATCGGGCGGACCGATGCCAAATGGATCGACTTCGATTTTTTCGGCCATCAGATCACCGCCCATCTGCGCCCCGATGACTGTACCCCGCCCGGCCGCAACGGTGTTGACGGCGATGCCGTGCCCGTACGCCATTTCGGCGCCGTGCTGCCCTGGAAGGAATGGGAGGATCTGGCCGCCCGGCTGAAGGATGCCGGATGCCCCTTCATTCTGGGACCGCGCATCCGATTTCAGGGCCAACCCGGCGAACAAGGCACCTTCTTCGTCACCGATCCGGCCGGCAATGCCCTGGAATTCAAAAGCTTTCGCGATCCCGCCCGGCTGTTCGCCACCGCATGAGCATCCTGTTCGCAAGCCACGGCGACGAAGCGCAAACCTGGGCGGCTGCGTTGAGGGAGGCCGGCTGCACCCTGCCGTTGACCGCCGATCTTCCTTCCGCCCCCGATGCGGCCATCCGTTATCTTCTGGCCTGGCAGCCCCCCGCCGGGCTTTATGACCATCTGCCGGGATTACGCGCCATTTTCTCGCTTGGCGCCGGGGTCGATCACCTGTTCGCCAACGGGCCGACACCCCCATCCGTTCCCATAATCCGCCTCAGGGATGCGGGCATGGGCAGACAGATGGCCGAATACGCCCTGTGGGCGGTCATCGCCCATCACCGGCGCATGCATGCCTATCACCGCCTGCAGCAGGAGCGGCGCTGGAATCCGTTGCCCGTCCGTGCGGCAGAGGAAATACGGGTGCTGATACTCGGTCTCGGCGTGCTCGGCACAGCCGTTGCCCGCGCTGTTGCCATGCATGGCTATCACGTCAGCGGATGGGCACGGCGCCCCAAACATATCGCGGATGTGAAATGCCTGCACGGGCGTCCGGCGTTGGAGAAGGCGCTAAACCAGACCGATGTGCTGATCAACCTGTTGCCCCTGACGGATGAAACCCGCGGCATGATCGATCGTGCTCTGTTCAGCCAGATGAAACCGGGGGCGTGTTTTGTGAATATCGCCCGGGGCGATCATGTGGTGGAGCAGGATCTGCTGCAGGCCCTGGATACCGGGATTCTGGAGCATGCCATACTCGATGTGTTCAGTGACGAGCCGCTGCCCGGGGATCACCCTTTCTGGTCCCACCCGGCCATCACCATCACCCCGCATGTCGCCGCCCGGACGCTGATCGGACCGTCGGCACGCCAGATTGCCACCAATATCGCCATTTTCGAAGCAGGCGGCATGCCGCCGGAAGGCATAGTCGATCCCGGGCAGGGCTACTGACTGCCGCCTGCGCCCTCAGCCAAAGCGGCGGCAACCGGCTGAGGCGGGTGGAATCCGGATGGCGACAGCGCGGGGGAAAACTAGCCGTTTTCCAGCACCTTCGCGATGGCCTCCAGCGCGGCTTCGGCCCTGGTGGCGTCAGGGCCGCCGCCCTGGGCCATATCCGGCCGTCCGCCACCGCCCTTGCCGCCCAGCTCCGCCACGGCAAGACGCACCAGATCGACAGCACTGAAGCGGTCGGTCAGGTCATCGGTCACACCGACGACAATCGCCGCCTTACCATCGTTACGCGCGATCAGCACCGCAATGCCGGAGCCTTTGGCCTTCATTTCATCGACCATGCCCTTCAGTTCACGCGGCGGCACATCATCGACAATGCGTCCGCTCAGGCGCACGCCGTTGATCTCGCGCGTACCGGCGGCCTCATCACCGCCCCCCATGGCGATGCGCTTGCGCAGCTGCGTCATCTCACGCTCGCTCCGGCGCCGTTCATCCAGCAGGGCGGCGATGCGTGCGGGCACTTCCTCAGCCGTGGTTTTCAGCAGTTCGGCGCTCTGACGCAGCAAGCGGTCACGGCCGCGCAGATACTGAAATGCCGCATCGCCGGTCAGGGCCTCGATCCGGCGCACCCCGGCGGCCACCGCCCCTTCGGAGACAATGACGAAGGTGCCGATATCCCCGGTGCGGCGCACATGAGTGCCGCCGCACAATTCGACCGAATACGGTCTTTCACCATCGCCCGCGCGGCCCATGGCGACGACGCGCACCTCCTCGCCGTATTTTTCGCCAAACAGGGCCAGCGCGCCCTGTTCCACCGCTTCATCGGGTGTCATCAGCCGGGTGGTGACCTCCGCATTCTGGCGGATCACCGCATTGACGGCCGTTTCCACCGCCGCGATGTCCTCATCGCTCAGCGGTGTGGGCTGGGCAATGTCAAAGCGCAGCCGCTCCGGTGCGACCAGGGATCCCTTCTGCGTCACATGCTCACCCAGACGGTCCCGCAGCGCCTTGTGCAGCAGATGCGTGGCCGAATGATTGGCACGGAGCCTGCTCCGGCGTTCGCCATCGATGGCGGCGGTCACATCATCACCCGCATGCACCGTTCCCCTGATCACCCGGCCCCTGTGCACAATCAGGCTGTCGAGCCGCTTTTGCGTATCGCTCACCTCGATCTCGCCGCCATCGGCGGTGACGATGCGCCCGGTATCGCCCAGCTGGCCACCGGATTCACCGTAAAACGGCGTCTGGTTCAGAATGACCTCGACCTCATCACCCTCGCGGGCCTCATCGCATAAGGCACCGGCACGGATGATGGCGGTGATCCGCCCCTCGGCCTCCTCATGGGCATAGCCGAGAAATTCACTGGCACCGGCCTTGTCACGGACCGTGAACCAGATTTCCTCCGTCGCCTGATCGCCCGAACCGGCCCAGGCCTTGCGCGCCTCCTCACGCTGGCGGGTCATGCAGGCATTGAAGCCCTCCATATCGACGGAGCGGTTCTGGCTGCGCAGAATATCCTGGGTCAGATCCAGCGGGAAACCATAGGTATCATACAGGCGGAAGGCGACATCGCCCGGCAGGGGCTGGCCATTGCCCAGTTTTGCGATTTCGCCATCAAGAAGCCGCAGCCCCCGGGCCAGCGTGGTCTTGAAGCGGCTTTCCTCCAGCTTCAGGGTTTCGCTCATCAGCGCCTCAGCGCGGCGCAGCTCCGGATAGGCCTGACCCATCAGGGCGATCAGCTCCGGCACCAGCCGGTACATCAGCGGATCCCGGCAGCCCAGCATGTGGGCGTGACGCATGGCCCGGCGCATGATGCGGCGCAGCACATAGCCGCGCCCCTCGTTGGAGGGCAGCACCCCATCGGCAATGAGGAAGCAGGAGGAGCGCAGATGATCGGCGATCACCCGGTGGGAAACATTGTGCGGGCCGTAGGGTTCGGTTCCGCTGAGTTCGGCTGAGCGTTCGATCAGACGGCGGAACAGATCGGTGTCATAATTATCGTGCTTGCCCTGGAGCACGGCGGCAATGCGTTCCAGCCCCATGCCCGTATCGATGGAAGGGCGCGGCAGGGCGACCCGCTCACCGGGGGCGAGCTGCTCATACTGCATGAAGACCAGATTCCAGATTTCGATGAAGCGATCGCCGTCCTCGTCCGGGCTGCCGGGCGGACCGCCGGGTATTTCAGGCCCATGATCGTAGAAGATTTCCGAACAGGGCCCGCAGGGGCCCGTATCGCCCATCGACCAGAAATTGTCCGAGGTGGCGATGCGGATAATGCGGTCATCGCCAAGACCGGCGATCTTCCGCCACAGGGCATGGGCCTCGTCATCCTCGGCATAGACGGTGACCAGCAGCTTTTCCTCGGGCAGGCCGTATTCGCGTGTGATCAGATTCCAGGCCAGTTCGATCGCCGTCTCCTTGAAATAGTCGCCGAAGGAGAAATTGCCCAGCATCTCGAAAAAGGTGTGATGGCGCGCCGTATAGCCGACATTGTCCAGATCGTTGTGCTTGCCGCCCGCGCGCACGCATTTCTGCGCGGTCACCGCGCGTTTGTAGGGGCGGGTTTCGGCACCGGTGAAAACATTCTTGAACTGAACCATGCCGGCATTGGTGAACATCAGCGTCGGATCGTTATGCGGCACCAGCGGCCCCGAACTGACATGTTCGTGACCTTGGTCGACAAAATAATCGGTAAACGTCCTGCGGATATCGTTCAGCGTTTTCACGGGCGGCCCCAATTTTCGCTCATCACAAAACAGATCGCCTCCACCCCGCAACAGAGGGAACAGGGGCGATAAGCGCCGTCACCGGCAGGGGGCGAATTTGGCCGCCGGGCGCGCCTGTGTCAAGCAAACAGGGCCGCTTGCCTCCCTGAGCGGGGCGAAATTCGCCCCGGCATGAGGATCAGCGGAAAATTCCGCCCCAGCGGAGGGGTGGAATGATGGGCACAACGGGAAAGGCGCCTGCCCCTGCAGACCGGCGCCCCTGTCAGATCCCGTTATCCGATACCGCCGGCACGCAGCGTCCCCGGCACGGGCGGTCACCAGCACAATGAAATGTTCAGCCGTCCTTTTCAGGGGCAAGGATTTCCTCGGCAATCAGCCCGGCATTCTGACGGATGGCGGTTTCTATGCGTTCGGCGATTTCAGGATTCTCGCCCAGGAAACGCTTTGCCGCCTCCCGCCCCTGGCCGATGCGCTGATCGAAGGCCGAATACCAGGAACCCGATTTTTCCACCACCCCGGCCTTGACGCCGAGATCGAGCAATTCGCCGCGTTTGGAGATCCCCTCCCCGTACATGATATCGAATTCGACCTGA
>CAYXDL010000040.1:0-10809 GCA_964463775.1 uncultured Hyphomicrobiales bacterium | reverse complement strand
AATGATCACCGGGCCGGCCTGCAGCGGCTCCAGCACGCCGCCGATGCCTGCGCCGCCGGAGATATGGCAATTCCTGCCGATCTGGGCGCAGGAGCCGACCGTGGCCCAGGTATCGACCATGGTGCCCTCATCGACATAGGCGCCGAGATTGACGAAGGAAGGCATCAGCACCACCCCGGGGGCGATATAGGCCGAATGGCGGACAACGCAATTGGGCACGGCGCGGAAACCTGCCGCGCGGAAGCGGTTTTCACCCCATCCGGCGAATTTGGAGGGCACTTTGTCATACCATGACGTATCGTGGCCCGGGCCGCCGGGAATGGGCGCCATGTCATTCAGGCGGAAGGACAGCAACACCGCCATTTTCAGCCATTGATTGACCACCCAGCCGTTCTCGCCCTTTTCGGCGACCCGCAATGTGCCGTTGTCAAGGGCGTTCAGGGCTTCCTGCACGGCTTCGCGCACAGGGCCGGTTGTGGTGGTGGTGATGCTGTCGCGTTGTTCCCAGGCGTTCTCGATAGCGGTTTGCAGCGCGGCGGTGTCCATTGATGTTCGCTTTCCTGTATGTGGTTTTTCAGGGTACCCGCAAGCGCGTGCGATGCGGGATCATGACTGCATAAATCCAGATCCACCGGAATGTAGCCTGCCCATGGGGGGTGTCAACACCCGGCCTCCGCGCAGATGTCCTGCAGCCAGCCGGGCAGATCGTCGGTGACGTGATGAATATGCGTCCCTCCGGTGCCGTCACGCTGCCAGTCTTCCTGGCCGCTTACCCAGATCGTCGCCATGCCGAGCGATGCGGCCGGAACCAGATTTTTGGCCATGTCCTCAACCATCACGGCATTGGCCGGGTCGATGTCATGTGTTTCCAGCAGGCGGTGGTAGGAGGCCATGTGCGGCTTGGGCAGGAAACCGGCGGCGATGATATCGAAGGTGGCGCTGAAATGTCCGGCAATGCCCAGACGGTCGAGAACGCGTTCGGCATGAGCGGATGAGGCATTGGTGAAAACGATCTTTCGCCCCTTCAGCCGGCCAAGCGCCTCGTTCAGGCGGTCATCGGTACTGATCGGGTCCAGATCGATGTCATGCACATAATCCATGTAATCGATGGGATCGACATCATGGTGGATCATCAGCCCGCGCAGTGTGGTGCCGTGTTGGTGGAAATATCGTTTCTGCACCTGCCGCGCCTCTTCGATCTCCAGGCCGAGATGCCGGGCCACATATTCGCCGATACGGCGGCTGACCTGGGGAAAGACATGGCTGCCGGCGGCATAGAGCGTGTTGTCCAGATCGAAGATCCAGACATCGCGTCTGATGAGGTCGGCGGCGGAAATGCCGGTGGCGCTGTGTTCGTTCATGGCGACAAGATGGCGCGGATCGGGGCGGGCGGCAAGATGTCAATTTTACGCCCTGTTAATGGCGGAGCCTTATGGTGGCGGTGAACCACATAAACCAGACCGGGACAAAATCATGGGGCTTGCCGCTTCTTTCCTGCGCTTCACTCAGCGCCGGGATCAGGACCAGGGCGATAACAGGAACATACCGGCGGAAACCGTCGCGGCCCTGGTTCATGCCTGCCCCTCTCCGGCACTGGCCGTCGGCGGCGATGGCACCGTGCTGGCGGAGAATGAATCCTTCCTCAGCCTTGGCTCCGTGAGGGAACAGGCGCATCAGGCATTGCTGTCCATGGCCCGGGAAGCCGCATGTGCCGGCAGGGCACGGCGGGAAAGACTGCGCCTTGGTGGGGGCAGCGCCTATTTCGATGCTCTGCTGACGCCGCTGGACGGTGCCGTTCTGGTGCAGCTGATCGATATCACCACCGATCAGAATCTGGTGACGGCCCTGAAGAAATCGCGCCAGATGTTCAAGGATCTGGTGCGCTGTTCCTCGGATTTTTCCTGGGAAACCGATGCGGATGGCCGCTTCATCTATGTTTCCGAACGCGGCCTTCCGGGACTGGACAGCGGGCGGCTGAACGGCATGCGGGCCGCGGATCTGCTGGAAGAGCTCCCGCCGGAAGGCAATCCGTTCACGACCCGTGAACCGGTTTTCGAGCGCGAGGTCTGGCTGCGTGCCGGAGAGCACCGCACCTGCCTGCTGGTATCGGCGGTGCCGGTGGTGGAGCGGGGCGGAAAGCTGACAGGCGGGGTGCGTGGTGTATGTCGCGATGTCACGGAACAACGCCGGGCGGCCAAGGCGCTGATGAGCGCCGAACGCCGGGCGAGAACGGAAAGCGCCATTGCCGATGCCATCCGCAGTGAGGCCGACCCCCGCCATATGCTCGATGTTGCCGCCGCTGCGGTGGGTGAGGCGCTGGGGGCCCGCCATGTGCTTATCCTGCGCCGAAGAGAGGGGGAATGTTTCATCGGCGGTGCCCATGGCGACCCGTTACCGGATCTGCAGCGGGAACTGTGCCGGCATTTTTCAGCCGGCGGCCATGACGAGGATGCCGCCCTGCAGCATATCCGCCTTGACGGCTGTCAGGTCTATGGCGCTCCCTGCCGCTTTCAGGACCGCTGCCCGGGATTGCTGTGCGTGATCATGGACGCCGGGGCGGCGCCTTTCGATGGTGATGAAAAGGGCATTCTGCTGCGGGCGGCGGCACAGCTTGGCATTGCCCTTGTGCAGATCGTGAATACCGAGGCGCTGGAGCGCCTGTCCAATACGGACGGGCTGACCGGTCTGCTGAACCGCCGGGCCCTGATGGCAGGGCTCGGGGAACGGTGCCGCGATGGCCGTCTGATTCAGACCGGGGCTCTGCTTTACTTCGATCTCGACAACTTCAAGCCGATCAATGACCGGCTGGGCCATGCCAAGGGTGATGAGGTGCTGAAGGGATTTGTCGCGGCGATGCGTCAGTCCTCGCGCCGCAATGATCTGCTGGCGCGTCTTGGCGGCGATGAATTTGCCATCTGGCTCGATGGTGCCGACAGGGAAGGGGCTGAAATCGCGGCCCGGCGGGCACTGGCGGCAACGGCGGCCATGGCAGAGGAAATGCCGGAACTTGAGCCCGCGCTGACCGTATCCATCGGTGTGGCTCTGGTGGAGGAACCCGGCCTGTACAGCCCGCAGGATGCGATCGATGCCGCCGACCGGGCGATGTATGCGGCCAAGGAGGCCGGTAAGGGGTGTTACCGTTTCGCCGATCCGGCGACGGACAGGAGCGCGGAGAATGCAGATGCTGAGTAAGCTGTTCGGCAAAAAGAAAAAGCAGGCGGAAAAGGAGGTCCAATCCGTCCTGCCGAAGGGGGAAATCGCCTATGAGCAGGCCAAGGAGCTGGCCCGCAGCGAGGATCCGCGCATTCGCAAGGCGCTGGCGGCGCGCGGAGACGTCCGCCCTGAAATTCTCTATTACCTGGCCGAGGACGATGATCCGCGGGTGCGGCGTACCATCGTCGAGAACGAGGCCACCCCGCCTCATGCCCATCTGCTGCTGGCCCGTGACGAGGATGACGAGGTGCGCGCGGCGCTGGCGCTGAAGATCGGGCGGCTGCTGCCGGATCTGGAGGAGGACGCCAAGAACCAGGTGCGGGAACTGACATTGCAGACGCTGGAGGTGCTGGCCCAGGACCAGCTGACGAAGGTGCGCGCCCTGTTGTCGGAGGAGCTGAAAACCTCGCTGAATGCGCCGAAGGAAATCATCAAACGGCTGGCCCAGGATGTGGAGGCCATTGTTGCCGCGCCGGTGCTGGAATATTCGCCATTACTTAGCGATGAGGATCTGGTCGAGATCATCGTGGCTGGTGTGGCACAGGGGGCACTGCCGGCCGTGGCCCGGCGCGAGAATCTCAGTGCCGAGGTGGCCGATGCCGTGGTGGCGACGCTGGATGTGCCGGCGGTATCGGCATTGCTGCTGAATCCCTCTGCTCAGATCCGTGAGGATACGCTCGACCGGATCATCGATCAGGCCGAGGAGTTCGAGGCGCTCCATGAACCGCTGGTCATGCGCCCCGAACTGTCAATCAGGGCGATGAAGAGGATTTCACAATTCGTTGCTCTGGCTCTCGTCGACAAGCTGGTGGAAAAACATGACCTTCCCAAGGATGTCGTGGATGAGCTGAATCAGGCCGTCCGCGAGCGTATCAACAAGGAGGACGCCACCAACCCTGATGATGAGGCCCGGCGTCAGGTCGAGGCCCTGATCGAGAAGGGCAAGCTGAACGAAAAGGCCGTCTCCGGCTGGGCCAAGGCGGGCAAGAGGGATCTTGTCGAATTCTCGCTGGCGCATATGGCGGAACTGCCGGTCAGCGTGGTGCGCAAGATCATGCGCGCCCGCAGCGGCAAGGCGGTGTCGGCCCTGGTCTGGAAGGCCGGAATGAGCATGCGTACCGCCGTCATCATTCAGCAGAATGTGCTTCGCCTGACCGGCGGTGAGATCCTCAATGCGCGCAATGGCGTCGATTATCCCCTGAGCAGCGAGGAACTGGCCTGGCAGCTTGAACTGTTCAATGCCTGATCCGTTCAGGGCATGATCCGCGGCTTAGTTGCCGCTGGCGGCCTTGTCCCCCGGCAGGATCATGTGTTCGGCGACAAGCTGAACCAGATCCTCCACCTTGCGGTCCCAGTTGAAGTGCTCCGCGCCATTGTCGAAGGTATGATGGCAGAAGGCGCAGGCCATGACGACGCCGTCGGCCCCTGTCCTTTCCACCTGGTCCATCTTGATGCGGAAGGCTTCCAGCCGGGTTTTCGCCGCGCTTTCCAGCAACAGCACGCCGCCCCCGCCGCCGCAGCACCAGTTCTCCATGCCTGAGGGTTCCATTTCCCGGTAATCGGGAGCCAGATCGCGCAGGATGTCGCGCGGTTCCTCGATCACGCCGCCGCGGCGGCCGAGCTTGCAGGGATCGTGATAGGTGATCGGGTGGTCGAGCGGGCGCAGGCCGAACCGCCCCTCGCGGTGCAGGCGGGCCAGGTATTCGCTGATATGCAGCACTTCAAAGGGCAGTTCCCGGCCCAGAATATTGGCGGCCTCCCAGCGTATGGACGCATAGCCATGCCCGCATTCGGGGGCGAGGATAAGAGATGCGCCCACATCCTCGGCTGCGGTGACGATGCGCTCAACCATGGCTCTGGCCACATCCTCCTGTCCGGTGAACAGGCCGAGATTGCTGGCCTCATAGCCCTTGGAAGAGAAGGTCCAGTCGATACCGAGATTTTCGAGAATCCTTGCCATGGCCACCAGCGTCGGCTGGAAGACCTTGTAATCGAGCGAGGAATCGATCAGCAGGACGTCGGCCTTTTCCTTGTCCAGCGGGATCGGCACATCGTGTTTTTCTGACAGTTCGTTCAGAATATCGCGCAGCTGGGCCGCATCGATGCCCATCGGGCTGCCGACATCGCGCGCCGTGGCCGCCATGCTTCGGATCGGTTCCGGGGCCAGCCCGGCGGCGGTAAGACCGCTGCGGGTTATGGCGACAAGATGGGCAATATCGATGCCCATGGGGCAGGCCAGGGTGCAGCGGCCGCACATGCTGCATGTATCGTAAATCAGTTCCTGCCATTCCTGCATATCGCCGATATCGGGATCGGCCGGGGCGAAGCCCGACAGGCGCTTCAGCCAGGCCCAGGGGTCCTTGTGGCGGCGGTAGGCCTTCTCCATCATGCGGAACTTGTTGACCGGAGCATGGCGCGGATCACCGCTGGCCTTGTAATAATGGCAGGCTTCGGCACAGGCACCACAGCGGATGCAGGCATCCAGATAAGCGGCGGCCCTGGCACCGGTCTTTTCCAGAAACAGGCTAACGGCCGCCTGCGCATTCTCCGCGGGGGGCGCTGTATTTTCCTTTGTTGTCGTGTTCATGGTGCAACCCCCCTTCTGCCATAGGCTGCCCCTGTCGCGCCGCGGCTGAACAGAAAGGTGAAGCTGTGCATCAGCCGCCCGAAGGGGAAGTAGATCAGCCACAGATCGGCCAGCAGCATGTGAATGGCCCGCAGGGTGTCGTGGGAAATCTGCAGGGCGAAACAACCGGTCAGCATGACCAGCAGGGTCAGGCCGGTGCTGATATGGTCAGCGGGTTCGGAGACCAGCCGCTGTACGGGGTCGCAGAGGCGGCGGATCCACAGCAGCAGCAGACCGCCAAGGGCCAGTTCCGCCATGATGATGAAGGCCCATCGCGGCAATGCCGGCCAGCCGAAGCCAAAAATGCGGTCCTTGAGAAAGGTCATATGCGGCAGGGCGAAGATCAGCAGAACGAACAGGCCGATATGAAAGGCATAGCCGATGAGGAAATGAAACAGGCCGCCCTTGGCAAGAAATATCCGCCGCGGCCACAGGTGGCGGATATTGGTCATGATTGCCCCGCCCAGCGCTGACCCGCGGGGTGTGGCATAGTCCGTCCGGGTACCGAGCAGAAGTATCCCGATCAGTTTCCAGATGACGCCGAGAACGAAAATAACGGCGGCGATGTTGAAAAGTGGTCCTTCGGCAAAGTCCAGAAAACTCATGATTTTTCCCCGTGTTCAGGACGCCTGCTTGCCGGAGGCCGCGGCATTCATGCCCTGGCCGCCGGAGGGCGGCGGGGCCGGTTCGATCTCACCCTTGGCCTGCATTTCCTCATGCCACAGGTCGTGATGTTCCCTGGCCCAGTTTTCATCAACATAGCCGCCGGTCATACCTTCCAGCGCCCCTTCCATGCCGATGGTCCCGAGATAGATATGGCCAATGGCGAAGGCGATGATAAGGATGGCGGCTGTGCCGTGCAGCAGATTGGCAAGCTGCAGATTGCCAAGTTCCGCAATGACGGTCGGAAACAGCATGGCCAGTCCTGACAATGACAACAGCAGGCCGAAGAGCACCGCCCACCAGAACCACAGCTTTTCGCCGGCGTTGTAACGGTGCGAACTGGCATGGCCGCCAAAAAAGCCACCACCCTTCAGGATCCATTTCAGATCGCCGCGCTGGGGCAGATTGCCTTTCACGAAGCTGATGAACAGAGCCAGCGTTGCCAGCAGAAACAGCGGGCCGAACAGGTCGTGGCCCTGTTTGGAGGCGCTGGCGATGACGGAAAAAGCGGATTTGCCGATCAGCGGGATCAGAACGTCGCGGCCATAAAGGATGATCAGCCCCGTCAGTGCCATGAAGATGAACAGCACGGCAATGAACCAGTGGACGATGCGCTGGTTGAGGGTAAAACGCATGATCACCCGCCCGGAACGGCCGGCACCGATTTTTATCCGCCCCCGGATGGCGAAGAAGATGGCAAGGATGATGACGACGGCGGCGAGAACCCAAGAGCCATAGACCTTGAGCGGCCCTGTGCGCACGGCCCGCCAGTTCTGCCCGTCGGACTGGATCAGGACGGCGGCCTGGGGGTCGGGGATTGTCACCTTGCCGGGATTGGCACGGCGGATCTGGCGCCAGAAATCGGAATCGCTTTTATCACCAAGGGCATTCGAGGGGCCGGACGGTTCGGCAAGCGTGGTGCTGTTGATGTCCGGCGGGCGGACATCCCTGCCCGTGGTCTGGGCCGAGCTTTGCGGCAGGCCCAGCAGCAGGAATATCGCCAGAGCAGTCAGTGCAAGAGACATCCACAGGCCGAAGGAATGGCTTTTTTCTTTCTGCACGCTCATGGAACCCCTCCCTATGCGCCCCCGTTATGCCGATTATGGGCCATCGCGGCGATGGCCGTGGGGTCGTCAGCAATGTTCCGGAAAACCGGATGATTCAGCTTATTCGCTTTGCCTGCCCGGCGCAAGACAGGGCAGCCGCCCCGTCATGGTGACGGGACGGCAGGGGATGCGGAATGTTCGTTTCTGTATTTCAGGGTTTCTCGCCACGGGCGAGGCGGGCATTGATATCATCAATCACCGCCGGCAGATCGACAATGCTGTCGATCACGTAATGGGCGCCCGATTTGCGCAGCAATTCGCGGCTGTGTTCCAGACGGCGGCTGATTTCCTCCTCGCTCAGGCTTTCGGCCTGTTCGATACTGTCGATATCCATGTAGTTGCTGTAACGGGCCACGCCGACCCCCCAGCAGCCCGCTTCCAGCGCCTCGCCGACGCCGGAAACTGTATCGTCGACTTTGACGACTGCCTGTATGGGGTGAATATCCATGAGATCAAGATTGCGATACACCATGAACGGTTTCGGCCGGGCCCCGTGGATCACCTCGTCTCCGGCGACCGTGGCATCCGGACAGAACCCCTGTTTGCGTGCCGCTTCCAGCAGCACATCGACCATGACCCGGGTGAAACCTGTGGAAACGCCGATCTTGATTCCGTATTCCTGCTGCAGCCTCTGCGTCACTTCGGCGACTCCGGGAAGAAGGTCGCAGTATTGCGGCAGGCAGGCGACCTGCGCGGGCACGAAATCGGCAAACATGTCATCGACATCCTGCTGGGTCGGGTAGCGGCCATGCACGCCTTTCCAGCGTTCGCGGATGGCAGGATTTTCAGTCAGCATCTTGATGTGCAGATCCTTGCGCAGTCCCATGGGGCCACGGGCCTCCTGCATGCTGATGTCAACGCCCTTGTTTCTGAACACCTCGACAAATACGACGGCGGGGGCGATGACATAGGCATCGGCGGTGGTGCCGCTCCAGTCCAGAACCAGTCCCTTGATCTTGCCGCGGTAGCTGCGCTGATAAACATATTCCGATGAAGTCATTGTCTTTTGCCTGATCTCTGTTTGTGGTGAGTAAAGTCCGCACCTCAGGATGCGGGGGCACGGTTGCGAACGCCCATGTCATCGAGCGTGTCCTCAATTGCACTAAGCAGGGCATGCATGACCGTTTCATCCACCTGCCCGATGGTGCCGATGCGGAAACTATCCGCTTCCGTCAGCTTGCCGGGATAGATGATGAAACCGCGCTTTTTCAGGGCATCGTAGAAGGCGGGGAAGGCGAAATTCTCATCGCCCGGACAGAAAAAGGTTGTGATGATCGGCGACAGCCAGCGATCATCCAGCAGGGTTCGGAAGCCCATTGCGCGCATGCCGGCGACCAGGACGTCACGGTTACGGCTGTAACGGGCCAGCCGTCCGGCGACGCCGCCTTCCTCTTCATGCTGGATCAGGGCCTCGCGGAAGGCGACCACCGCATGGGTCGGCGGGGTGAAGCGCCACTGGCCGGTTGCATTCATCACCCGCCACTGGTCGTGTACATCGAGGCTGAGGGAATGGCTGTTGCCTTCGGCACGTGCCAGCGCCTGCTTGCGGGCGATGATGAATCCGAAGCCGGGTACGCCCTCGATGCATTTGTTGGCCGATGAGACCATAACCTCGAAGGGAAGCTCCCGGGCATTCAGCGGAATGGCGCCGAAGGCGCTCATGGAATCGAGAATCAGCCGGCGGCCGTGTTTCCTCGTCACTTCGAAGATGTCGGCAAGAGGGTTGAGGATGCCGGAGCTGGTCTCACAGTGAACCAGAAACACATCGGTAATGGCGGGATCGGCGATCAGTATCCGTTCGACCTCCTCCGGCATCGGGGGCAGGTAATCGCCCTTGTCCAGCACTGTGTATCTGCGGCCGATATAATCGAGGGTCCGTGCCGCGCGCTGCCCGTAGGCGCCGTTCATCAGCACCAGGGCCTTGCCGTCGCGGGGGATGAAACTGGCCAGTGCCGCTTCGATACAGTAGGTGCCGCTGCCCTGCAGGGGGACGCAATCATAGTCCTCACCACCATGCACCAGAGCCACCAGGTGACGGCGGATTTCAGCCGTGACCGCCTTGAAATCGCTGTCCCAGGATCCCCAGTCATGGAGCATCGCACGCTTGGTGCGCATCGATGTGCTCAGCGGGCCGGGGGTCAGCAGATAAGGATCCCTGCCATTCCCGCCTTCGCGGGCGCTATCATCGGTATCATCGGTATCGGCATGGAGCGGCATTTGCGAGCCTCTGCGCTGCGTTCGTTGTCAGGATCATCATCCCCCGAATATTCAATAAATCAAATCGTTAAATAATATAATATACATCGATTTTACTTATATATTGGCGGTGTCGGCAATGGCCTGTTCCAGGATGGTGAGGGCCTCATCCATTTCCGCCCTGGTGGTGATCAGCGGCGGCGTCAGGGTCAGCACGTTTCCCATGGTTGTCTTGAAGCTCAGTCCTTTTTCCAGCGCGGCGTACAGTACGGCTTCGGCCTGTGTGCTCGTCGGGATGCGGTCCTGGCGATCATGCACCAGCTCGATGCCGAGCAGCAGGCCCCGGCCACGCACATCACCGATGGAGGGCAGCCTGTCCTTCATGTCATGCAGGCGTTCCAGCGCATAGGCTCCCAGTTCCGCCGCCTGCTCGACGAGGCCCTCCTCCTCGATAACCTCAATGGTGGTCAGCGCCGCCCGTGCCGTGACCGGGTTTTTCTCGTGGGTGTAGTGTCCGAAGGCATAATCGCCTGCAACATCCAGTTCCGGGCGGCATATGGTGGCGGCAATGGGCAGCATGCCGCCGCCGAGCGCCTTTCCCATAACCAGAATATCCGGCACCACGCCATCATGATCGCAGGCGAACATGCGGCCGGTCTTGCCCAGTCCGGTCGGGATTTCATCGAAAATCAGCAATGTGCCGTGGGCATCGCAGGCCTCGCGCACGGCATGCCAGAAACCCGGTGGCGGCAGATAGGGCACGGCACGCGCCGGTTCGGCGATGACCGCGGCGATATCGCCTTCCTTCTCCAGGGCATAACGCAGTGCATTGGCGCAGGCCATGGCGCAGCGTTCCAGATCGGGCCGGCCGTTTTCATCCACACCGAAACCATAGGGGCAGCGGTAACAGGCGAAGGGGGCGACGTGTTCACAGCCGCTCAGCAGCGGGCCGATGGGGCCGCCGCGAAAAAGCTGTTCCCCGCCGATGCTGGCGGCGCCGAACCC
>CAYXDL010000039.1:0-10983 GCA_964463775.1 uncultured Hyphomicrobiales bacterium | reverse complement strand
TCAGCGGTTCAATGGCCTTTTCATAGAAGGCAACGGCCAGTTCCGGATGTCGATTGGCCTCGGCGAAAAGCAAACGCTGCAAGCCGATATATTCGGGCTGTGAAAAACAGGCCAGTATGACCTGCCCGGCCTGCTCCAGCGCCTTGGCAGGCGAGTCATGCTGAAAATCGATATTGTCGACCTCACGCGACATCTTGTCGGTCATCTCATCGACAACAGCCTCGAACAGTGCTTTTTTGTTCTCGAAATGGCTGTAAATCGTCGGTTTGGAAACACCGGCCAGAGCCGTCACCTTGTCAATGCTGGCCGCCGTATAGCCCTGCTCCAGAAAAAGGTGTCTGGCTGCCCTGATAATTTGTTCGCGCTTGCCCGGCCTTACCAATTGCCTTCTGTTCTTTTCCGCTACGCTCAGTGTCATGATGCCCACTCGCCCGGATATTTTCTCCCGTCCGGATTGCCGAACTCAATACACACTCATGACCGGCAAAAAAACGTGCCGGTGGCATTGAAATCCGGAAAACCTCCCCCAACTAAACCATGTGGTTTAGTTTTGCTATAATAGCACAGGCCCCAGGATATCAACAGAGGGTCCGGACAATGATCTGTGGCCACACAGCCCGTAATTGATACGTTTCAATGAAAAAATTGGATGAGATGAAGACATGCAACGAACAGCATCTGCCAATAGTCTCCCATACCATTCCCTGGACATTGAACAAGCTGCAAAAATCTTTGTTCATGCACTGACATTTGTCTTTCTTCTTTTTGTGTTCATAGGGGTACATGCGCCTGCAGCAATTGCCATGGGCGGACAGAAAATCCCCTCCCAGCAAGGCAGCATGGTCCCCGATGCCCCGCGAAACGTCACGGTTTCACGCGATGGCAGCTACGCCATCATTATTGAGGCGGGCAGCAACCGGTTGTGGAAACTTGCCCTGAACCGCGAGAACGCCCGACCCTTGACTCTTTTCGCCGACAATCTGCCGGCCGAACCTCTTTGCATTGAAAGAACCGAAAACGGTTACAGAATATACGGCCCCCTGCGCAGCGATATCAGCAAGTGGATCCTCGGCCCGGCAATGCAGGCACGGCCGATGATCGCCATCGATATCGATACCGAAGGCCGGTTCCTGCGTGCCCGCCGTTATGTACGCGCCGGTGCCGTCACGATGCCATCTCCGTAAACCCGCACCACCCGGGCGGCCCAGCCGCGGAAGAAGCGGTTGGCGGCGCGGGCATGGCGGTAGCGGTCCAGCCGGGCGACGGCCATGCCGGCAGTGAAGGCCACCGGGTGGGCAGCGGCAATCGCGGCGCGGCTTTTCGGGCCGAGGATGCCGTCCACCGCCACGCCGGCCACAGACTGCGCCAGGCGCGCCGCCGTTCCCGGGCCCTGATTGACGGCGGTATCGAACAGCATCAGCGCCGTGGCATAGGGGTACTCATCACAGCCCAGCGGCTGCCAGTAATCGCGGCGGTAGATGGCCGCCGCATCCTCCCGGCTCAGATTGCGGATATCGAGATCGGGATAGGCGCGGGCGCTGATGCCCCATTTGGTCAGCCCGCCCGGATCGGCCGGATCCTCGGTAACCCGCTCCCCGCCCTCCAGATCGAGGATCAGATCGAGCGCCGTATCGAAGCCGCTCATTTCGCCACCCCCTTCACCTTCTCCGCCGTGCGGAAGGCCCCCAACCCCAGCATCGCCAGCAGGATGGTGATCAGCTGATCCATGGCAATGTCCGGCGGCATCGAGGCCGCGCTGCCCGTATTGACGATCACCCAGGCGATCATGTCGCGCAGCACGAAGTTATAGGCCAGCGACACCCCGCACACCCAGCCGATGAAGGGCCGCCACCCGGCAACAAAGATGCTGCGGTGTGCCGCCTCTATTTTGTTGATCTCCGCCTGGGCCAGGCTGGGGCGCATCATCAGCTTGGCCTTGAGCAGCTCGGCGGCCTGTTTCTCCTCCGGCGTCTCGACAAACTTGTCGATGATATTGGCCACACCCTCCGCCGCCGTCACCACCGTGCCCGTTGTCAGCTCGCCGAAGATCTTCGCCAGAAAGCTCATAGCCCCTTCCCCCTGATCGCCGCGCGGATGCCGGTCCACAGCGCCGCCAGCAGCCCCGAGACCACCAGCGCAATCGCCGTGCGCTTCACCAGCTTCTCCACCTGTTCCGAAGCCCGCCGCTGGCGGCGCAGCCAGGCCATGTCCACCTGCACCTGAATGCGGGTCTCCGGGCTCGATATGTCGATGCCGAGCGCCGGCAGCATCTCATGCAGGGTCTCACGCACCGCCTGCTCGACGATGCGGCGGATTTCCTCTTCGCTCATGCTCTCATCGCCGCCGCTCACAGCGCCCGTCCTCCCTCATCCTCCTCAATCGACTCCGCGCAATGGCGCTCATCGATCCAGTCCAGCAGGCGGCAGAGCACACAGCCCCACCACCGCCCCTGCCGCCGCGCCTTGCCCGCACGGCTCGATATGGTCTCATCCGGATCGCCCCCGGTCAGCGCATTGGCCAGCTGGTCGATGCCGATCAGCACGTTGGTCAGCCAGCGCCGCAGCAGCCCCGCCCCGCTCATGCCCCGCCCCCCTGCAGGGGCACAAGCTGCCCTGTCGCCGGATCCACCCGGTGGCTGCGTATCATCGCGGCATCGGCGCCGTCCTCACGCAGCACCCCGCAGCCCGGCAAAGGCTGTTGCGCCGCCGCCTCGGCCTCATCGGCCACCTCCGCCACCGCGCGGATGCGTCCGTCCGCCAGATCGAAATGTATCACCTTCGCCATCGCTCTCCTCTTTCCGCAATAAGGCATGCCATCCGGCGTTATCCGGAATTTCGGCCCGGAATTTTGCGTTATCCGCGCGCCGGGGCGGATACACATCGCCACCCCCGTGCCGGGTCACTTCTTGCGCGCGGTCACCGTCATGACGCCGTCGATCTGCGTCTGATTGTTGGAATCAAGCGGCGTGCCGACATCCGCCTGCAGGGTGAAGGTCACCGTCCCGCCCGCCGCCTGCGCCCGGCGCGAGACCACCGCCCCCGCCGCATAGGCCGCCGTCGCCCCCGACTGCGCATCGGCCGGCGGCGTCCACTGCACCGGGAAGGTCAGCTGCCCGTCCGGATTGCCGCCCAGAATCCGCAGCTTAAAATCCGGCGTTTTGACAAGATCACCCCAGCCGCTCATCGAGGCGGAGGCCTGGATTACCGCATCCCAGGGATCGGTCATGCTCACGGTCACCGTGGCAATGTCATGCCAGCCGGTGGTATAGGTGCTGAGCGATCCGGTCGCCGAATACAGCCGCGTGATCGCATTATCCTGCACATGGCTTGTCGCCACCGCCGCGCTGTCGATATCCGATCCCTGCACCCGGCGGGTGGTCGCGGCATAGGATCCCCACACCACCCCTTCATTGCCCGTGCGGTCCACCGCGCGCATATAGGCGTAATAGGTGGTGCCGGGTGCCAGATCGCTGATGGTGTATTCCCCCCGCTGCCCCGGCGCGCCGCCGATGGTCGCCACCAGATAGGTGTCATCGATTGAGGATTTCGGCAGGTTGCTGGTGGCCAGAAACAGCTTCATCGCCATGTAATCGGCATCGGCCGGGGCGATCCACTGCACCGTCACCGCATTGATGCCGCCATTGGCATTGCCGTATTGCGGATTGCCCGGCGGGGTCAGATCGGCATTGGGCGTCCCGGCCGAGGATACCCAGCCCGAGCGCACCCCCAGCGTGTTTACCGCCCGGGCCCGCACCTCATGGGCAATGCCCGCCCGCAGCCCGCCGATATCCCCCTCAAGCGGGCTGACATCGCGGTCGATGCTCACCCCCGGGCGCCACTGCCCGCCGCTTTCGCGGTATTCGACCTCGTAACGGTCAACATAAATATCGCGCGCCGGTGCCGTGAGCGCCACGTTCAGCCGGGCGAAGGTGGTGCCGTCCGTATCGATATAGGTGGTGGAGGTCGCCGTCACCGCCTGCGGCGGCGCCTGGCTGAAGGGATCGGGCAGGGCGGTGTTCGGCGCCGGATCGACCGGCACCTCCTCCGAGGCCGCCCAGTCCCAGATGGTGTCATCCTCCTCCACCAGATCCAGATCGATGCCCGCATCCTCGGCCAGGCGCCATTGCTCGACGCGGAATTTCTTGTCGGTCCAGCCAAAGCGCGGCAGGGTCAGGGTCACCGTGTCATGGGCCTGAATCGCCAGCGCCGACAGCTTGGCGGGAAAGCGCACCCGGATCTGCTGGCGGGCGCGCAGCAGGTGGATCTTGGCCAGGCGTTGGGCCATCGGCGCATCCACCGTGAAGGGCAGGGTCAGATCCTCGACGATCTCCTCGCCCAGATCCTCGGCAATGGCGGTGGCCGAGCGCACCACCGGGTAATCCTCGGGCTGATAGCGGTTGGCGCCGTTGGCATAGACCCCGCGCACCATGTTAAACACATCCCGGCGCGAGGACCGCGTATGCACCACCACCGGGGCGCGGGCATCGTCCTCGCCCAGCATATGGCTGGCCTCGGTCACCGCCATCGGCGCGCCCGCATGGATGACGAAACGGCCCGAGGAATAGACCAGCTCCCCGGCCATGGAGGATAGCATCTCGCCGATCACATCGGCCGGGCGGGCATCGGCCTCGATATCGCCATTGGCCCGGTAGCGCGCCGTATTGCCGCCTGCGGCCAGCGGCACCAGCTCATCGCAGATATTGGCCGCGGCGATCACCGCCTGATCGTCGATCTCGGAGGCCGCCGCCGCCAGCCCGTGGGCCCCGGTCAGATAATCGCGCAGGATCAGCGCCGGATTGTCCGACCAGGCGGTGGTGCCGGTCCTCGGATCGTACAGCTTGCGCCCGCGCACCATGAAGCGCAGCTGCGGGATGCCGTCGGCGAACAGATCGCGGTTATAGATCAGCCGCAGATAGACATAGGCGCAGCCGCGCAGGCGGTGATCCACGGTCCAGGCCCCGGCATCGGCCTCATTGATCAGATCGGCATCGGCTGTCTGATCGGCCGTGCCCAGGTGTTTCTTCACCCGGATATGGGAGATTCCGTTGACGTGATACTTGCTGCCGGGATCCACCTCGCCCGCGGCATTCAGGGTCACCTCGTCATCGGCGATCCAGACCGTATCCTCGATGGCATCGACCTCATGGCCGGCCAGCACGATCACCAGATGAAGATAGCCGGGCTTGGATGTATCCGTCGGCACATGGGCGAACACCATATCGCCCGAGACCCGCAGCCGCCCATAGACAGACCGGCGCGGATTGATGGCCGCGCGCACCATCTGCGAACGCTCGGCAAAGCGCTGCTGCGGCGGTTTGGGCTTGCCGAGCGAGGACAGGCCGAAGGAGACCACATCCTTGGCCAGCGCCAGGGCGATGGTGGTAAAGCCGATACTGCCGCCGGAGATCGCCGCCGTCAGCAGGGCGCCCGCAACCGCCGGCATCAGCGCCCCCCGCCACCATCGGCCGGGGCGGCAAAGGGCACATGCCAGGCGCGGGCCACATGGGTCAGCGGGCGGCGCGCCAGCCCGGCGCGGTGCATCGGTACCAGGCAGTCACCGGCCATCGCCACCCCCAGCGCATGGCTGAAGCCCTCGCGGGCGCCGGCATTGCCGTCGGCCAGGGCGATGGCGACGATATCGCCCCGGCGCGCCGACAGGGGCGCCACCTCATTCAGCCCCAGCCCGCCCAGCACGGCGGAGGCCGCACCCAGCAGATCGTCATAACCGGCGCGGCGCATCACCCGCAGCGCCCCGCCGCCGCTGCGGTAGCGCCCGCGAAACGGCGCGAAGGCATCGACCCCGGTGATCGCGCGCAGGGCATCGGCGGCAAACAGGCAGCAATCGAACCGCCCCCATGAAAAAGGGGCGCTCCGGCACCCCTCGACAAAACGCAGCAAAGCCCCTTCCCAGCCCTCGATCCGGGCCGGGGGCGTCATCTTCCCTGTCATGCTCTCTCCTGATGTTCCTGGCGATACAGATACGGTATGTGAGGCGGTCAGCCGGATACCGCTTTTCTTGCATCAGATACGGCAATGCCGTATAATTCTCTCATGCGGATCGCCTTTGACCCAAACAAAAACGCCGCCAACAAAGCCAAACACGGCGTTTCCCTGGCCCTAGCCAGGCAAGTTCTGGCAGATCCGAAACGCATCGACATCCTCGATATACGTTTCGATTACGATGAAGAGCGCATCATCGCTTATTGCCGGCATCGGGGGCGGATCTGGGTCTGCGTGTATACAATACGCGGTGAAACTTACCGCATCATCAGCCTGAGGAAAGCCAATGCCCGCGAAACAAAACGCTACTTTGAAACACACCGCTGAACCGCCTGTCGATAAACCCCTGACAGACGATGAATTCCGCCGCGGATATACCGCAATGCTGGCACGAAAAGCGCGCCGGGCAACCGGACTGTCACAAAAGGCATTTGCTGCCCGCTACGGCATTCCCGCCGCCTCTCTGCGCGATTGGGAACAGGGGCGCCGCACGCCGCCCGCCGCCGTGCAAAGCTATCTGCGCGTGATCGCCAGAATGCCCGAAGACATCGCCAAGGCGCTGGATAATGTCGCCTGATCATCAGTCACACCATTGCTGAGGATCACCTGCGATACGATACAATCTCTCCTGACATTCCTGTGGCGCTGCCCGGGCAATATCAGCGGTTGCCCCCTCAGCGGTTACCCCAGGTGATCTTCTTCTCCTGCATCGCGGCCACATATTCAAAACCGCGGTCGGCCGGATATTCGCTTTTCTGGTCCTGATCGGTGTAGCGGCGGATGCGCGGGCGCTCCAGATCGATCAGGCGGTTTTCCGCCACCACCGCCAGAACCGCCTTGCCGCGTTCCTCGGTCACGGTCATCACATCCATGCGCCCGACAAACACGGTCACCGGATCGGCGATCACCGCCCCGGCAGCATCGAGGAAACCCAGATGCAGCTTGCAGCTGCGCCCCTGATAGGGTTCGGAAAGGGCAATCGCAATCGTCGAGGCGGGCAGGCCGGACAGGCTGAAGGTCAGGCTGTCGGCGCGCACCTCGGCCGCCTCGGTCACCGCCGATACCGCCCCCAGATCTCCCGCCCCGGTCCAGGTGACGCCGTTCCAGACGGTCTCGCCGATCCCCGACCACACACACAGCGGGCCGCCGTCGAACAGAAACTCCGCAAACAGCACCACCGTCACACGGGGCGAGGCCACCTCTCCCGATACCGCAGGGGTCATTGGTCTGGTCATTTTGGCCCTTTCGCAAGCGTCACATGATTTCACATTCCCGTGGCCTGACGCTGACAAGAGCATGGCGCGCCGCTACATCTAGGTCACGGGGGATCGGTGAACGATCGGATTGGAGGCAAGAATGTTCAGAACCACTGCCATGGCGGCCATGGCCCTGATAATGGCAGGCGCGGCGTTCCGTGACGCCCGGGCCACAGGTGATGCAACCGTGATCGAACTGACGCAGACACCGTGTCAGTTTCTCGAACCCGAAGGCGGCGACAAGGGATTTAAGTCCACCCGCGCCGATGACTGCAAGAAGATCAACCGGCAAACGGGCAAGCAGCGCCTCGCCGCCGCGAAACCGCTGGTACTGAAACCCGGCAAATATGTTTTCCGGGTCACGAACAAGAACGTGCCTTACCCGCTGGGCTTTTACCTGCGCGCCGCCAATGTGCTGAAAATTCCCTTCAAGCCCAAAGTCTCAGGCGGCGGCATGACCACCGGCAAGACACTGGAATATGAAATCGAACTGACCCCCGGGGAATATGTTTATTCCTGCCCCCTGAACCCCACCCCTGATTATCCGCTGATCGTCAAGGAATAGGTCAGGTTTTCCTGCGATGATGCGGCATCCGGAAAGGTGAAAACAATAACATGCGGGAAATAGTTGCGGATATCTGCGTCATTGGCGGCGGTTCCGGCGGTTTATCGGTCGCCGCCGGTGCGGCGCAAATGGGTGCGAGAACCGTTCTCATCGAACGCGGCGCCATGGGCGGGGACTGTCTGAATACCGGCTGCGTCCCTTCCAAATCGCTGCTGGCCGCCGCCCATGCCGCCCAGAACATGCGCGAGGCGGCGCGCTTCGGCATCCGTCCGGGCAAGGATGCGCCGGTAACCGATTTTGCCGCCGTCAAGGCCCATATTCAGGGCGTGATCGCCGCCATCGCCCCGCATGACAGCGTGGAGCGCTTCGAGGGGCTCGGCGTCACCGTCATCCGTGAAACGGCATCCTTTCTGGATGACAGAACCGTTCTGGCCGGGGAAAGGCGCATCCGTGCGCGGCGCTTTGTCATCGCCACCGGCTCCCGCCCTGCCATCCCGCCGATCGAGGGCATCAGGGATGTACCTTATCTGACCAATGAAACCATTTTCACCATTCCCACCCTGCCGGAACATCTGATGATCATCGGCGCCGGGCCGATCGGTCTGGAAATGGCACAGGGTTTCCGCCGCCTCGGCAGCCGCGTCACCGTGATCGAGGCCCAACGCGCCCTGCCCCGCGATGATCAGGAATTGGCCGCCGTCATAACCGATACCCTCAGAGAGGAAGGGGTCGAAATCCTCGAACATGCCGCCATCCAAAAGATAGAGAAGAGCACAGACGGCTCTATTCTGATGCATCTGAAGGATGCCCCCTCCCTTCAGGGCGATGCCCTGCTGATGGCGGTGGGGCGCAAGGCCAATATCGAGGATCTGAACCTGGATAATGCCGGCATTAAGACCACACGCACCGGCATCGCCGTCGATGCCCGCCTGCGCAGCACCAACAAACGCGTGTTCGCCATCGGCGATGCCGCAGGCGGGCTGCAGTTTACCCATGTCGCCGCCTATCATGCCGGTATCGTTCTGCGCAACGCCCTGTTTATGATCCCGGCCCGCGCCGATCACGGCGCCGTGCCCTATGTCACCTATACGGATCCGGAACTGGCCCATACCGGCCTGTATGAGCAGGCGGCCCGGAAACGCTTTGGCGAACAAATTCGCGTTCTGCGCCGCCCATTCGCCGAAAATGACCGTGCGCGGGCCGAGGGACAGACCCGCGGCCTGATCAAGGTCGTGACCGGCAAAGGCGGACGTATCCTTGGTGCTTCCATCGCCGGACCTCATGCAGGGGAGCTGATCCTTCCCTGGGTCCTCGCCATTTCGGCAAAAAAGAAGATCGGCACCATGGCCGGGCTGATCGCGCCTTATCCGACATTGTCGGAAATCTCCAAGCATGTGGCGGGCAGTTATTACACGGACACACTATTCGGCCCCCGCACCCGGCGGATCGTCGGCCTTATCCAGAAACTGTTTTGATGAACGGCGCGAAGTGGACAGAAAATTGAGCGAAACCTGTGAAACGGCCCGGACCGCCCCCCGACGCGGCCTGTGGAAACGAATCGTGTTGCTGGCCCTGTTCGCCGGGGCCGTGATTGCCTTTTTCGCCCTCGGCCTCGACCGTTATGTCAATATCGACACATTGCGCGAGAACCGTATCTGGCTGAAGAATTTCGTCGCCGACAACACCCTGCTTGCGGCTGTCATCTTCATGATTGTCTACGCCCTGGCAACGGCCTTCAGCCTGCCGGGCGGCACGGTTCTGTCCATCGCCGGCGGGTTTCTCTTCGGGCTGTGGCTCGGCTGTCTGCTGGTGGTGAGTGCCGCAACCATCGGCGCCACGGCGCTGTTCCTTGCCGCACGCACCGCCCTTGGCGAGCCCCTGAAGGCCCGCTGCGGCCCTTGGCTGGACAAAATGTCAGCGGGCTTTCGCGAAAACGAGCTCAGCTACATGCTGGTTCTGCGCCTGATACCGCTGTTTCCGTTCTTCGTCGTCAATCTGGTGCCGGCCTTTCTCGGCGTCAGCCTGCGCAGCTATGTGCTGGCCACCTTTTTCGGCATCATCCCGGGGGCGATTGTCTATATTTCCGTCGGTGCGGGCCTTGGCAAAATATTCGATGCCGGGGGCGAATTTACGCTCAAGAGCGTTCTCACGCCGGAAATTATCATCGCCCTGAGCGGACTGGCGGTTCTGGCACTGCTGCCGGTGTTATACAAGAAAATCAAAAAGCGCGGCAAAGCGGACATGGACTGATCATTCGGCGATGAAGCCACGATAATCGTGACCATAGGCACGCGCTGACCGGATACCGGCAAGGCTGAAACCGGCATCACGGAGGAGAGAGCGCAATTCATCGTCGGAACGGATGGTATAGCCAAAGCGGGTCAGGCTGATGGCCCGCAATTGTTCTTCCGTATATACCGCCAGCACGAAACGCCCGCCGGGTCTGAGCACGCGGCGGATCTCGGCGAGCCCGGCTGCCGCATCGGGCCAGAAATAGATGGTATTGACAGTAATGATGCGCTCAACGCTGTGATCCTCCAACGGCAGATGTGCGGCATCCCCTTCCAGAATATGCAGAAACCCGGCATCCACCCAACGCCGGTAACGCCTGAGCGCCGCCTGACGCGCCGTCGCCGAAGGTTCAACGCCGATCATGGTGCCCTCACCCCGCATCCGCCGCGCGGCAATGGAAAAGCCAATACCGCCACCGAAACCGATATCCAGAAAACGCTCTCCCGCCGTCAGCCCGCTCCATTCGATGGCCGAGGCGATCATGCGGGCGTTCACCCGGTTCAGCCCGAACAGAACGAAACGGCCGAACAAGCCGCCGGGGTGGCTCAGATGCCGGGCGATATAACGCTGAAGATGATCAAAGGCCATACCCCTTGATACCCCATGTAATCACTCGTTGCCAGAAGAGCGGAATTGAAAATCCTTCCCTTGCCCACATATATATAAATGTATAATAGCCAGAAAAAGGGAGGCGATCATGCCTGTTCTTGAGGCCATCTGGACATTACTGACCACGCCTCTGACATCATTTTTCATATTCGGCCTGGGGCTGAGTTTGTGGGTATTACTGAAACCCCTGTTCACAGATCCTCTTAAATCAGAAGAAAGGGACAAATCATTCAGCAGTTATCAGCTCGATCTTCTGGAAGAG
>CAYXDL010000038.1:0-11086 GCA_964463775.1 uncultured Hyphomicrobiales bacterium | reverse complement strand
TGGTGGCAAGCGAATAAATGGGAAAATCGAGGTGATTTCTGAACACCTCATTGACGCCGAGCGCCTGGGCGGTTTTCCAGCCATAGGTGACGGCATCGATGATTCCTTTCGCCGCAGCCCCGCGCACCTCGGGCGCCGGCAGACTGATCGGCGCCGCGCCGATCTGGCCAAAATACCCGGCCAGCGCTGCCGTCGCCACGCGCAGTTTCAACCCCTTGAAGTCATCCAGCGATTTCAACGGTCTGGCGGAATGAAGGACGCCCGGTTCCTGCATCATGCTCAGGCAATAGCGCACCTCCGACATTTCAGAGGGCGCATATTTCCGGTACCAGCCATCGAACGCAACAGAGGCGGGCCCCGCCACATTGCTGTTGACCAGAAACGGTACCTCCGCCGCGGTAATAATGGGAAAGCGCCCCGGCGTATATCCCGGCGCGATGAACGCCGCATCGACAACCCCCATCGCGGTCATCGTATAGTGATCCTTGGCCGCCCCCAACTGCTGGGCCGGATATATCTGCACGTCTATCCGCCCGCCGGAGGCTGTCTCAACCCCCTTGGCCCAAGTTTCGACTGTTTTCTGGATGACATGCGTCGCCGGTGTCCAGTGTGAAAAACGCAGTACATATTCAGCCGCCCCGGCCCGCAACATTGGCACGGCAAGGCCCGGCACCAGAAACAAGAATAGAAACCCGAATCTTCTGACATAGCCATAAAACCAAGAATAGCAGTTCATCTCATCCTCCCTGTACCGGTATATTGTTAAACATCACCCGCAAGGGCAGAAACCGCCCACAGGGTTTTTCGACCAATGATCGCCGATAGACATGACATTCCCTATGTGACAGGATGAGGAATGGCAAAGATCGTTCCCTATGGACGGCCCCTGTCAGAGTGATTACGCTTACATATGCCTAAAGTATAAGTCGATCTGCAAATTATGTCAATATTGTTGAAATATTTTTCCATCTTCCCATCATGAATCCGGCCACGGACGACGTCCTGCACTTCTGGTTCTCTGAACTCGATCCCGCCCAATGGTGGCAGGCCGATGATGCTCTGGATCAGCTCATTCGGGACCGTTTTCTCTCCTGCTGGAAAAGGGCGGCTGAAGGGCAACTGGATCATTGGCAGGAGGAAGCTCCGTCCTGCCTGGCCCTGATCATCGTGCTCGATCAGTTTTCACGCAATCTGCACCGGGGAACGCCCAAGGCGTTCTCCCAGGACGGCAAAGCCCTGAAAATCGCCGAAACCGCGCTGGAAAAAGGCTTCGACCAGCAGGTCGAACCGCAAAAGCGCATGTTCTTCTACATGCCCTTCGAACATGCGGAGGATATGGCCATGCAGGAAAAATCGGTCGCACTGTTCGAACGGCTCGGCCTGAAGGAACAGACGGACTATGCCATCCGCCACCGCGACATCATTGCCCGCTTCGGTCGTTTCCCCCACCGCAACGCCATATTGGGACGGGAAAGCAGCCGGGAGGAAACGGAATTTCTCACAAAGCCCGGATCGTCTTTCTGACCCTGAAGACGCCGCAGGAGACCGTCATGCGCAGCCGAACCATCACCGCCATAGCCATCGCCGCATTGTTTCCCATCATGACGGCCCCGGCATCGCCGGCGGGGTTTCTGGACAAGGCAAAATCGCTACTGGAAAAGAACAGCATCACCGAAACCTCCCCCACCCTCAGCGATGCGGAAATCGGCGACGGGTTGCGCGAAGCCCTGCGCGTCGGCACAAGGCGCGTCGTTGCGACGCTGGGGCGGAGCGACGGCTTCAACGCCGATCCGCAGGTTCACATCCCCTTGCCCGACAGCATGCGCAAAGCCCAGAAATTCATGCGCCGTTTCGGCCTCTCCGCCATGGCCGATGATCTGGAACTGCGCCTGAACCGCGCTGCCGAGGCGGCTGTTCCCGAAGCATCCTCACTGTTTGCGGATACCATCGCCGCCATGACCATCGATGATGTCCGCGCCATCTATAACGGACCCAAGGATGCGGCCACCGAATATTTCAGATCGAAAATGCAGACGCCGCTGGCAGAGCGGATGAAGCCGATCGTGGAAAAGGCCCTCGACGAGGCGGGGGCCATCCGCAGTTACAATGCCCTGATCGGTGAGTACAAAAGCATGCCTCTGGTGCCTGATATCAAGGCCGACCTGACCCGGCACGTACTGGAAAAATCACTGGACGGCGTTTTCCTTTATCTGGCCCGGGAAGAGGCAAAAATCCGCGAAAACCCGGCCGCGCGCAGTACTGAACTGCTGAAAAAGGTTTTCGGTAACAACTGAACACGACCCGCCTTCAGGAAAAGGCAACAGCATCCATGCGCAGCACCCCATAGGCGGTGCTGCGATGAATGCGTTCCGGCACCTTACCGGGGCTTGCGGCGCCAAGGGCGAAGAACAGCGGCAGAAAGTGATCACTGCTCGGGTGATTGCGCCGGGCATGGGGCAGGGATCGTTCATAATCAAACAGGGTTTCATCATCCCGCACCTCAAGCAGCCGCCAGACGCCATCGGCGAATTCATCGACCCAGCCCGGCGTCTGGTTTCCTTCCATATAATGGCGGTATTCGGACAGATTGTGAGTCATGCTTCCCGAACCGATCAGCAACACCCCGCTTTCACGCAAGGGACGCAGGGCCGCACCAAGACGGAAATGGAATTCGGGATCCTTTGCCGGCATCACGGAAAGCTGCACCACGGGGATATCGGCATCCGGATACATCAGCGCCAGCGGTATCCAGGTGCCGTGATCGAATCCCCGTTCCCCGTCCAGAACGGCATCGATGCCTTCTCTCTTCAGCAGTGCCGCGATTTCCCCGGCCAGCGCCGGCTCGCCGGGTGCCGGATAGGAAACCTCATACAAGGCATCGGGAAAACCATAAAAATCATAAATGGTTTCAGGCCGCTCGCCTGCCGATATGCATGGCATGCCACTTTCCCAATGCGCGGTAAGAACGACAATCCCCCGCACCGGCGCATCAGTCAGGCGCGCCGGTACATTCTTCAGAAAAACCTGGGCGGCAGATCCATCGACCAGCACCATCGGCGCCCCATGGGATATGAACAGAGAAGGTAATGCTGCCATGATATCGGTCTCCTGAGGATCGTTGCTGCCATGGCATCAGGATGGCCCACCGGGCCGGCGCGGACAACCGTCCGCTCGTCAAAACACTGTTGCCGCAATGAAAACGATAATGATGCCGTTTTTTCAGACGTCATCGTCCCTGAACAGGGCATCAATGATCCCGCAACCCGGCGCATCATCCTGCGGTGCGGACTGGCACTGGCGCAACAGCCCCTCCAGAACCGCCGCGATTTTGCGCAAATCCTCCATTCGCGCCAAAACCATATGCAGATGCTGTTCTGAGATCGCCGCCACCTCGGCGCAATTATAGCCCTGATCGCCACTCAGGCGCAGCAACTGGCCGATCTCCTCAAGAGAGAACCCCAATTCCCGCGCGCGACGAATGAAGCGCAGCAGGCGCAGATGATCGCGGCCATAAGCACGATGCCCGCCATCGGTGCGCGGGGGTGGCGGCAAAAGACCGACTTTTTCGTAGTAGCGGATGGTCTCGCCATTAACACCGGTTTTCCGGGCAAGCTGACCGCGGGAAAGATAATCACGTTTTCGTTGCTGCTTCATTTTTCGTTTGATCCTGTATCAGCTACAGGAATTAGTCTGCCCGTACGCGCTGAACATGACAAGGAACTTAAGAAGGATCAAAACCGTGAGCGAGCCTGCCCTCGAACACCCCTCCTCCCTGAGCGAGGCACTGGATCCCGCCCCGGAAAAGCAGAACCGCGACAAGCTGTATGCCTCACTGGGTATGGCGGGAGCCTTTCTTTCCTCAGCCTGCTGTATCGTGCCGCTGGTGCTGTTCATGCTCGGCGCCGGCGGCGCCTGGGTCGGCAACCTGACGGCGCTGGCCCCCTACAAACCGCTGTTTCTGACGGTGACGGCGATCTTCCTCGGCCTCGCTTATTGGCGGGTTTTTCGCCCCGCTCCCTGTGCGGAAGGCGAATACTGCGCCAGACCCTCATCGAAACTGTTCATCAAGTCGGTTCTGGTGGGCGCGACGCTTCTGGCCGTTGCCGCCGCCGCATTCCCCTATCTGGCCCCCTATCTGTTGGAAGGTTGATACCATGTCCCTGAAGTCATTCCTCATTGCCGCCCTTGTCCTTTTATCCGCCCCTGCCATGGCCGCGCAGAAACAGGTCACCCTGAAAGTGCAGAACATGTATTGCGCATCCTGCCCCTATATCGTGAAACAGGCGCTTTCCTCGCTGGAAGGCGTTGAAGATGTCCGGGTTTCATTCAGACAGAAAACGGCAACCGTCATCTATGACGATGAAAGGGTTTCCACCGCGGCCCTGATCGCCGCAACGACAGAAAACGGCTACCCCTCCACCATCGCCGCACAGGAGTGACCCCATGGCAGACGAGATGAACAATCCCGAAAAACTGAAGGAAGAGCTGGAATCGAGCAAAAGCCTGATGCGCAAGGGGCTGATCGGCACCGTTATTACGGCTATATGCTGCTTTACCCCTGCTTTGGTAATCCTGTTCGGCCTGGTTGGTGTCAGCGCCTGGTTGTCCTGGGCCGACTGGGTGCTGTTCCCGATGCTCGGCCTGTCGATTCTTGTGGTCATCTATGCCGCCTACAGGCACAGCCGGTGCAAAAAATGCCTGAAACCCGAAAACATGGCCCAGGAGCAGAACATTGGCTGACAAAAATGATTGCGGTTGTGAAACCGTCTGCGAAATGCCGCCACGGACAGAGAAGGACGAATACGATCTGGCCGTGATCGGTGCCGGCTCGGCGGGTTTTTCCGCCAGTATCACGGCAGCGGAAGCCGGTGCGCGGGTCCTGCTGATCGGCGAAGGCACCATCGGCGGATCCTGTGTCAATGTCGGTTGTGTCCCCTCCAAGGCCCTGATCCGGGCAGTGGAAAGCATCCACCAGGCCAACAGCGCCGCGCGCTTTGCCGGAATCGAGGCCGGTGCCCGCCTGTCCGACTGGCCTGCCCTGATCCGTCAGAAGGATGCCCTGGTGGAGGAATTGCGTCAGGCGAAATATATCGACCTTCTGCCCCAATACCCCGCCATCACCTATCGCGAGGGCCATGCATCCTTCACGGACGGGCGGCTGCACGTCGATGGCGCCCCGGTCAGGGCGGATAAAATCCTTATCGCCACCGGATCCAGCCCCATGATTCCCGATATCAACGGGCTGGAGGAGGCCGGTTACCTGACCAGTACCGAAGCCCTTTCACTGCCCGCGCTGCCGCAATCGCTGATTGTTATCGGCGGTGGCTATATCGGTTGCGAACTGGCCCAGCTTTTCGCCCGCGCCGGCAGTGCCGTCACCATCACCTGCCGCCGTCGCCTGCTGCCGGAGGCGGATGAGGAAATCTCCCAGGCCCTGGAGGAGGCCTTTGCCGATGAGGGTATCCGCGTCCTGCGCGGCGTCTCCTATCTTGGCGCCGGACGCAAGGGGGATATGGCCTCCCTCTCCCTGAAGGCGGCGGAGGGTGAACTGACCATCATGGGCGAGCATCTGCTGATCACGGCCGGACGCAAGGCGAATACGGAGGGGCTGAACCTGCCCGCCGCCGGTGTTAAGACCGATGATAAAGGCGCCGTCATCGTGGATGAGCATATGCGCACCAGCCAGGAAGGCATCTATGCCGCGGGCGATGTCACCGGACGGGATCAGTTTGTTTACATGGCCGCCTATGGCGCCAGGATCGCCGTACAGAACGCCCTTGGCCAGGACAAGCCCGTCTATGACAACCGCGCCATGCCTGCAGTGGTGTTCAGTGATCCCCAGGTGGCCACGGTCGGCCTCGGTGAAAAGGCGGCCCGGGCCCGGGGCATCGATGTGCGCACCTCGGTTCTGCCATTGACCGCCGTACCCCGTGCGCTGGCTGCCCGCGACACCCGCGGCCTGATCAAGCTGATTGCCGAAAACCGACCGGAAGCGCCCGAACAGGGGCGCATTCTCGGCGCTCAGATCATCGCACCCGAAGGGGCGGACACGATCCAGACCGCAGCGCTGACGATCTCCCAAAACCTGACCATCGCCGATCTTGCAGCCATGATCTGCCCTTATCTGACCAATGCGGAAGGGCTCAAACTTGCCGCCCAGACATTCGGCAAGGATATCGCCAAGCTCTCCTGCTGCGCGGGCTGAGTCATCACATCCTCTTGAAGTCCGGCCCGCCTTCTGGCGGGTCGGGCTTGCGGCCCTTATCCTGCTTTCATGGTTTCCATTGCCTCTTTGCGCGCCAATGCGCGCATCCGTTCCCTGACGCTGATCGCCCTGGCCCAGATCGCGGCGATGACATTGTGGTTTTCAGCCACCGCCATCGTTCCTTCCCTGATCCGCGATGGCCTTATCAGTCCTTCGCATGCCTCCGCCCTGACCGGCGCGGTGCAGATCGGCTTTGTCGCCGGAACGCTTCTCTTTGCCTTGTTCAGCCTGCCGGACCGCATCGAGGGCAGGCGCCTGTTCATGATTTCATCCCTCATCGCGGCCGCGGCCAACGCCCTGATCATCTTTGCCGATCCGGCATCCGTCAGCGTTCTTACCCTGCGCTTCATCACCGGCATGTGCATGGCCGGCATCTATCCTGTCGGCGTGAAGCTTGCCGCAGGTTGGGCCAGGGGGGATATGGGCTTTCTCGTCGGCATTCTGGTCGGGGCTTTGACACTTGGCTCGGCCATGCCGCATTTGTTCAATGCCCTGGGCGGGATCGACTGGCAACCGACCCTGCTGCTGTCATCGGCTTCGGCCGTACTGGCGGCGCTGGCCATTCTTTTTGTCGTTCCGGCTCCCGTAAACGCCAAGGCACCCCCCTTCCGCCCCGGCGCCGTGCTGAAAGCGTTCCGCGATCCGGCGCTGCGTCTGGCCAATTTCGGCTATCTCGGCCATATGTGGGAATTATACGCCATGTGGACCTGGATCGGCGCCTTCATGGCCGCCGCCTTCCATGGCGGCCAGGACACCGGCAAGGCCAATGTGGCCGCACTGGCCAGTTTTGCCGTCATCGGCATCGGGGCGCTGGGCTGCATCATCGGCGGATATATCGCCGACCGCATCGGACGGACACTGTTCACCGCTGCGGCCATGATTGTCTCAGGGCTGTGCGCAGCCACCATCGGCCTGTTTCTGGATGGCCCCTTATGGGCACTGATCACCATCGCCGTCATATGGGGTCTTTCCGTCATTGCCGATTCCGCACAGTTTTCCGCCGCCATTGCCGAATTGTCCGACCCGGCGCTGATCGGCACCATGCTGACCGTTCAGATCTGCGCAGGCTTCCTACTGACCCTTGCCAGCATCAATCTGATCCCACTTCTGGTGGAAAACTTCGGATGGCGCTATGCCTTCCTCCCCCTCAGCATCGGTCCGGCCTTCGGCGCCCTGGCCATGCTGCGCCTGCGCCAGCGCCCCGAATCCCTACGCATTGCCGGTGGCCGGCGTTAAGGCAAGCTTCATCAATTCGTGCAAATATCGCTTCAGTGGCGTCTCATTACCCGAACAAGACGGAAATTGCCCCATGACGGATGTCACGTGCACCCACAATCTGCATGTTGCAAAAGCGCTTGAAAACGCAACGATTCTGAATCGCCTGCTGCGTATTGCCATTCAGAACGATAACCTGGAAACGATACTCGAAGGCGCGCTGGATGAATTGCTGTCCGTAAGCTGGCTGTCCCTCCTGCCCCGGGGCGGCATCTTTCTGGTCGATGAGACACACCGCACCCTCCGGCTGACGGCATCGCGTAATCTCAGCGCAGAGCTGCATACCCTGTGTGCCAGCGTTCCTTTTGGCCATTGCCTGTGCGGGCGGGCAGCGCAAAAAGCCCGCACACAGCATGCCAGTTGTGTCGATCATCGCCATGAAACGGTTTTCGACGGCATGGCACCCCATGGTCATTACAACCTGCCGATCATCGCTGCCGGCAAGGTCATCGGCGTCCTGGTCGTCTATCTGCCCGACGGGCATGAACGGGATGATCAGGAGGTCGAGTTTCTTGAAAGCGTCTGCGATGCCCTCGCCCTGCTGATCAAACTCAAGCAGCGGGAAGCGGCCCTGCAGGCCAGCCGTGATGCCCTGCAGGAACATCTGAACAACATCAATCTGGAAAAAACCTATCTGGAACAGCATGCCGAGGAACTGGTCGTTACGGCCGAGGAGCAGGCCGCCCTGCGCGAACACGCGGAAAAGCTGGAAGCCAAGGCCCGCCACCTGGCCCTGCACGACCCGCTGACCGATCTGCCGAACCGGCGCTATTTTCAGGAATTATGCAGAAAGAACTTTCAGGAGGATCCCGGCCCTCATGCCGTCCTCTTCATCGATATCGACGGCTTCAAGGGTGTGAACGACACCCATGGCCATGATGCCGGGGATGAACTGCTCTGCCGTATCGCCCAGCGTCTGACACGCAGCCTGCGCCATGCCGATTTCGCCGCCCGTTTCGGCGGCGATGAATTCGCCGTTTTCCTCCACGCCATTCCTTCCGCCGAAACGGCGGAGCGCGTCGCCACACGTATTGTCGAGGCCCTGCAACGTCCCTTCAGCCTCGAGCGCGACATTATTTGTCACATCGGTGCCAGCATCGGCGTGGCCCTATGGCCCGATCATGGCCGGGATTTCGACAGCATCATCAAGGCCGCCGATGAAGCCATGTACCGCGTCAAGGAAAATGGTAAAAACGGCGTGCGTCTGGCGGATACCCCGCCCCTTGCCGCAGCAGGAGAATAGGCCCGCTCAGCGCGGCAGAACCACGCGGTATTGTTCGCGCGCATAACCGCTCACATTGTCCTTGGCGCGGATGAACACTTCTTTCAGACCCTTCGGTATCCGGACCCCGGCCAGTGAACGGGTAAATGGCTGTTCGTCAACATGCGGATGCAGCAAAACCCGCTTCCCCAGCACCGTACCGTCAGGGGCCAGCACATCCCACTGATCGGCATAATGCTTCCATCCCGTATCGGCATGGCGCAGGGTGACGTCGAAACGATATTGCCCGCCACCTGAAGGCGTGACCCTGACCGCGACGATTTCCGGCGGGGTGGCATAAGCGGGCACTGACATCAGAGTTGCCGGGGCCGTCAGCAAAACCAACAGGGCAAGAAGAGGTTTCATGGTCGCTCCTTCACATATGCCAATACTGTAACCATGCCAGCGCGGGTTGGGGGGTCAATTTTTCGTCAGTGAAGGCTGGCATCCGCCTGCCGCCTTTTCTAGACTGCGCGGCGATACCTCAGGAGGATCCATGCACCCGGATATTGTCATCATCGGCGCCGGCATTGCCGGCGCATCCGCCGCCGCCATGCTCGCCCCGCATGCCCGGGTGACGTTGCTGGAGCGCGAAGAGCAGCCCGGCTATCACGCCACCGGCCGTTCCGCCGCCCAATTCGCCGAAAGCTATGGCAATGTGCCGGTACGCGCACTGACCGCCGCCAGCCGGGCCTTTTTCGAAAACCCGCCGGAAGATTTCTGCGAATCCCCCCTGCTGCACCCGCGCGGTGCCATGTTCATTGCCCGCAATGATCAGCTTGCCGCCCTCGATGCCTTTTACAGGGAACTGGCTGCCGGTTTCCCTGCCATTGAACGCTTCGATGCCGGGGAAGCCCGGCGCATCGTGCCCGCCCTCCGCCATGATTATGTGGCCGGCGCCGTGCTGGATCCGGCATCGGCGGATATTGACGTTCATGCCCTGCATCAGGGCTTCCTGAGGCTGTTCCGCCGCAAGGGTGGCATGCTCCGCCTCAATGCCGATGTCCGCGGTCTGCGTCGTGAGGCAGGTGTATGGCATATCGCTCTCGGCAAGGGTGACGTGCTGCAATCCCCCGTGATCGTCGATGCAGGCGGTGCCTGGGCCGGGGAAATCGCCCGCCTCGCAGGAGCGGCCCCCATTGCAATGACGCCGAAAAGACGGACCGTAGCGCTGTTCGACCCTCCGGCGGGCTGTGCCATTGACGGCTGGCCGCTGGTTGTCGATGCCGATGAACAATTCTACTTCAAACCCGATGCCGGACAGATTCTGGCCTCACCCGCCGATGAGACACCCACCGCCCCTGCCGATGTCCAGGCAGAGGAATGGGATATCGCCCTGGCTGTTGACCGGGTGCAGCAGGCGGCGGAACTGCCGGTGCGGTGCATCAATCACAGCTGGGCCGGGCTTCGCACCTTCAGCGACGACAAGACGCCGGTCATCGGCTGGGACAGGCAGGCCGAGGGATTCTTCTGGCTGGCCGGGCAAGGCGGCTATGGCGTACAGACCGCCCCGGCCATCGCTGAACTGGCCGCCGCCCTGATCACTGGTCGCGATCTGCCGCCGGGGCTGCGCGATTACGGCATCAACCCGGCGGATACGGACCCCGCACGGTTTTCCTGAGCCCGCATCAGCGCGGCGACATTTCCTGCCCCCGCAAGGGGTGAATCACCTTGGTGTAGGGCGCCGCCTCCCCCTCGACATGCCAGTTGGCCCATATCCGCTTCCCTTGCCCGGGGCTGTCAGGCTCCAGAGCCAGCCAGTTCCGCCACCAGCTCCGCCACGGACACACGCCAGACATCATTCCGACATCCGGCAAAACGCAGTATCGGTTTCATCATGAACCTCCCGCTTGTCTGCCCCCGGCCCGCCAAATATAACAGTAAAAAAATGTTTTATGTGATTTTATTTACCAAGGTAATATATCATTGAATCAGAAAAGCGATTTTTTTGGTATTTTATGCTATCCTGTTGGGAAATGTCTGGGACAATCCGCCAGAAGTAGCGTGAACTCAGCCAGGTAGGGGAGGCGCGTATGTTTTCCGGTAACAAGCTACTGATTTCATTTCTGAACAAGCTCATCCGCACGGGTCACCTGGTCATCGTGTTTGCCGATGGCAGCGAACACCATTTCGGCGACCGTTCCGCCGAGGCCATCGTTCTGCGCCTGCACGATCCGAAACTGGCGCGCCGGCTTTTTCTCAATCCGGACATGGCGCTCGGCGAAGCCTATATGGATGGCAGTCTCAGCGTGGACAAGGACGATCTCTATGGCCTGCTGGAGCTG
>CAYXDL010000037.1:0-11098 GCA_964463775.1 uncultured Hyphomicrobiales bacterium | reverse complement strand
CTCAGCACCCGCACCAGGCGCTTGTCGATCACCTGGGTCTGGGTCAGATCGAAGGTGGAGCTTGCCGGATTGTGGTTGAAGTCGATGGAGACCAGCGGCAGATCGTTGACGGCCAGAACACCCTTCATCGGTCCTTCGGCCGCCGCACGGATGGCATCGTTCACTTCTTCCGTGCTGGTGTCGCGTCCGGCATTGAATACCAGATCGATCATGGAGACATTGGGGGTCGGAACCCGTACCGAGGTGCCGTCCAGCTTGCCCGCCAATTCAGGCAGAACCAGGCCGACGGCACGGGCCGCGCCGGTGGTGGTGGGGATCATCGACAGCGCGGCGCCGCGGGCGCGGTGCAGGTCCTTGTGCAGGGTGTCGAGAACCGGCTGATCGCCCGTATAGGCGTGCACCGTGGTCATGAAGCCCTGCTGAATGCCCATGGTGTCGTTCAGAACCTTGGCCACCGGCGCCAGGCAGTTGGTGGTGCAGGAGGCGTTGTAAACCACGATATGGCTGCTGTCCAGCTTGTCGTGATTGACGCCATAGACCACGGTCAGGTCGGCATTGGTGGCCGGGGCGGAGACCAGCACGCGCTTGGCGCCCGCCTCCAGATGCAGCGCCGCCTTGTCGCGGGCCGTGAAAATGCCGGTGCATTCAAGGGCGATGTCCACGCCCATTTCGCCCCAGGGAAGATCGGCCGGGTTGCGTTCGCTGCAGACACGGATCTGGCCGCGGCCGATGTCCAGATTTTCGCCGACGACCTTGACCTCATGGGGGAAGCGGCCGTGAACGGAGTCGAATTGCAGCAGATGGGCATTGGTTTCCACCGGGCCCAGGTCATTGATGGCGACGACTTCGATATCGTCACGGCCGGATTCGTAAATACCCCGAAGCACCAGACGTCCGATGCGTCCAAAACCATTGATAGCTACACGAACTGCCATGTTCCCTCTCCAATCTCTGCGGATATCACCGATATCCCGGTTTTCTGCTCAGATGTTCGATCACCTTGTGGTACCGCCGGCCGGAAGATCAGGGTCTCTTTTAAAGCCTTTCCTTGACGGCGCCGATGATATTTTCCTTCGTTATTCCGAAATGTTCATAGAGCTGCTTCGCAGGGGCCGATTCGCCAAAGGAGCTCATGCCGATAAAGGCGCCGTCGGCGCCGATGAACGCCTCCCACCCCTGCCTGACCGCAGCCTCGATGGCGACGCGCACGGTGCCGGGGGCAAGGATGTCCTGCCTGTAGGCCTCGTCCTGCATGGCGAAGAGCTCCATGCACGGCACCGAAACGACCCGGGTGCCGATGCCCTGGCTTTGCAGTTCCTCTCGCGCGGCCATGGCGATTTCCGCTTCGGAGCCGGTGGCAAACAGGCTGACGCGGTGCTCGCCTTCTGCTTCCGCAAGCACATAGGCACCGCGGGCGCTGAGATTGCCGCCCGCAGCCTCCTTGCGCAGGGTCGGCAGTCCCTGACGGCTCAGCGCAAGAACGGAGGGCATGTCGCGCGCTTCCAGCGCCAGAGCCCAGCATTCCGCCGTTTCCACCGCATCGGCGGGGCGGAAAACCAGAATATTGGGCATGGCCCGGAGCGAGGCCAGATGTTCCACCGGCTGGTGCGTCGGCCCGTCCTCACCCAGACCGATCGAATCATGGGTCATGACATAGATGACCCGCTGGCGCATCAGCGCGGACAGGCGCATTGCCGGGCGGCAGTAGTCGGTGAAAACAAGGAAGGTGCCGCCGAAGGGGATCAGCCCGCCATGCAGCGCCACGCCGTTCATCGCCGCGGCCATGGCATGTTCGCGGATGCCGTAATAGACGTATTGCCCGTCCGCATCCCCGGGTTCCACCGTTCTGAATTCGGGGGCGCGCGTCAGATTCGAGCCGGTCAGGTCGGCCGAACCCCCGAGGAAATTGCCGATTTTTTCCGCATAGGCGGCAATCGCCATTTCCGATGCCTTGCGCGTCGCCACCTTCGGCTGTTCGCCGATCAGGCGCTTGCGGTAGGCTTCCGCGTGATTGTCGAAATCCTTCGGCAGCTTGCCGGACAGGGCATCGATCAGCCCCTCGCGCCGGGAGGCATCCGCCGCTGCCAGGCGTTCCTGCCAGGCCAGACGTTTTTCCCTGCCCCGGGCGCCGACCTGCCGCCAGGCGGCAAGAATGTCTTCGGGTATCTCGAAGGGGGGATGCGGCCAGTTCAGGTGCCGGCGCGCGGCTGCTATTTCCTCGGCCCCCAGCGGTGCCCCATGGGTTGCCGCGGTGCCCTGCTTGTTCGGTGCCCCATAGCCGATGATCGTCCGGCAGGCGATCAGTGAGGGCGCGTCGCTTTCCTTTGCCGCGGCAATCGCCGCCGCCACTTCTTCCGGGTCATGCCCGTCACAACGGCGGACATCCCAGCCATGGGCGCGGAAGCGGGCAAGCTGGTCGTCGACGCAGGACAGTTCCACCTTGCCGTCAATGGTGATGCCATTGTCGTCAAACAACACGATCAGCCGGTCCAGTTTCTGTCGCCCGGCCAGCCCGGCCGCTTCGTGGCTGATCCCTTCCATCAGGCAGCCGTCGCCGGCAATGACGTAAGTATAATGGGAAACCAGATCATCGCCGAAGCGCGCCCGGAGGATCTTTTCCGCCAGGGCCATGCCGACGGCGGTGGCAATGCCCTGCCCCAGGGGGCCGGTCGTCGTTTCCACACCTGCGGCCAGACCGTATTCCGGATGTCCCGCCGTGCGGCTGCCGAGCTGACGGAAAGCCTTGATCTGGTCGATGTCCACATCCTCATAGCCCGTCAGGTACAGCAGCGTATACAACAGCATCGAGCCATGCCCCGCCGACAGTACGAAGCGGTCCCGGTCCGCCCAGCGCGGCGCCGCCGGATCGAACTTCAGAAAACGCGAAAACAGGACCGTGGCCGCATCGGCCATTCCCAGGGGCATGCCGGGGTGCCCTGAACGCGCACGCTCCACCGCGTCCATCGACAGGAAACGGATCGCATTCGCCATTTGTCTGAGTTCTGCAGATGTCTCTGCCGTGGAGGTCGGTTGTGTCATGTGCCGGGGCTCTCAACTTGTAAAAATACAGGATACTTGTACATCTTGCTGTCTGTTCCGGGCGGAATCCACGCCTGCACGCCGGAAGATCCCGACAGAAGCATGCTGGCCGCCGCGCGGCTGCCGGTATGCGCCATCCATGATCCCGGGAAGGGCAGAATACAGCGCCACGGCACTGCCTGCCCCGGCGAAGGACAGCCGGAGCCGTGGCCGCCCGCTCTCCCTGCCCGCGATCACGGGGAACATGACGGGACAGCGCCGAAACGTCAACTGCCTTGTTGCCGCGTGCAGGCCGCGCGCCATGGTGACGTTTTGCCGGGTGGCGGATGGCGTGTTTTAATTCCTGAAATCATTCTGAAATTGCACATTTTCCGGGCCCGCGACCGAATTGGTTGACGGGGCAATCGCCCCGTCTATATCATCTCTGCCGCGCCCCGCAGGTTTCATCGCCATATGATGACCGGGCGAATCCCGGCGAATCTCCCGCAAGCGGAGTGCCGGCGGAAGGACGCAGGGCAGGAGATCACCATGTCCCATGACCAGACCGATACATCCCGTGAACGCCCGGGAAAGCGCAGCCCCGCGGAACGGTTTGCCGCGGCGCTGGCACGTATAGAGGCTGCTGCCGCATCCCTGCCTGCGGGCAGGGCCTCCGCGGATGTGGAGGATCTGACGGCGGAGGTGGAGCGTCTGCGCCGTGAACTGGCGCAGGTGAGCGGGGAACGTGATAAATTCGCTGCCGCCCTGTACAGGCTGCGCGAGGAAAACGAGAGTCTCAAGGCCCGCAATGACGGAGCCGTGACACAGATCGACCAGGTGATCGCACGGGTCGAACGGATATTGTCCGCCGGGGCAGGGATGCCCGGCCAGTAAGCGTGGGATGGCGCGGCAGCGCATTTCATAGGATCGTCAAGGACAGCGCATGGCCCAGGTTACCATAGAAATCAACGGATATGCCTATACCATCGGGTGCGATGAGGGGGAGGAGGAAAGAGTCGCGGCACTCGGCGCGTTCCTCGACCGTCGTGCGCGCGCCCTGGCAGGGCAGGTCGGCAATCCCGGTGAGGCCCGGCTTCTGGCCATGACGGCGTTGCTGCTGGCCGATGATCTGCACAATGCCCATGAGGAAATCGACAGGCTGCGCCATCAGCTTGCGGAAGGCGGCGGTGAGGCTGAAATTCCCGAAGATCTGCTTCAGCGGCTGGAATCGGTTGCCGAGCGCATAGAGAACCCCTAAATATGAATTTGGGTACTGCCCGGTGCGTATGTCTCTAATTCCCAGGGCCAATGCACATTCCTTGGGAGCTGTCCCTGCCGGAATCGTGGTTTCGGTATATGGCGCCCACCTGACTTGTTCAGGCCTCGAGGAATTACTCAGGCATACGGCCAGGGCGGTCCCGTCTTCAGTTTCGCCAGTGTCCTCACGGCAGTATCGGATCGGAATATGCGGCCAATGACACTGGCGGATGAAAAAGCCCTTCTGCGCAGGAAGATGCGCCGCCTGCGCCGCGGTTTCACACAGGGCCGCGAACAGGCGGAGGCGATGATTGAAAGGCGCGCTGCCGCCATTCTCGACGATCGCCCGCCCGGGGTGCTGGCCGGATACTGGCCGATGGCCGGGGAAGCCGATATCCGCCAACTGATGGTCAGGGCATCGGCCCGGCATGACCTTTGCCTTCCCGTGGTTGCCGGGCAGGGCATGGCGCTGGTCTTTCGGGCCTGGCGGCCGGGGGATGTGCTGGAGGATGGCGCCTTCTCCACCAGGGTGCCGGCACCATCCCGGCCTGAGCGTCGTCCCGATATTCTGCTGGTGCCGCTGCTGGCCTTCGACCGCCGGGGCTACAGGCTGGGATATGGTGGCGGTTATTACGACCGCAGCCTGGCCTGTCTGCGGGCGGATAAGGACATTCTGGCCATCGGCATTGCCTTCTCGCTGCAGGAGGCCGATGTCCTCCCCACGGAGGAAACCGATCAGCCGCTCGACATCATCGTTACCGAGAAAGAGGAGATTGTCATCCGGTGAAGGTTCTGTATCTCGGTGACATTGTCGGCCGTTCGGGCCGGGATGCCGTCATCGCCCGGCTGGGACAGCTGCGCCATGATCTGGGTTTGGATTTTGTCGTCGTCAATGGTGAGAACGCTGCCGGGGGGTTCGGCATCACCGCCTCCATCTGCGCGGCCCTGTATGAGGCCGGCGCCGATGTCATCGTGACCGGCAATCATGTCTGGGATCAGCGTGAGACCCGCAGCTTCATCGATCAGGAGGAACGTCTGCTGCGTCCGGCCAATTTTCCCCCCGGCACACCGGGACGCGGCGTCGGCCTGTACAGGCTGGGGGACGGCCGGCAAATCGTTGTCGCGCAGGTCATGGGACGGGTGTTCATGGATCCGCTCGACGATCCTTTCGCCGCCGCCGACCGAATCCTGAAGCACTTCTCCCTGGGGCGGGAGGTGCAGTTCATTCTGCTCGACATTCATGGCGAGGCGAGTTCCGAAAAAATGGCAATGGGCCATTTCTGCGACGGGCGGGCGACGCTGGTGGCCGGAACCCATACCCATGTGCCGACGGCGGATGCCCAGATACTGCCGGGCGGCACCGCCTATCAGAGCGATGTCGGCATGTGTGGCGATTATGATTCCGTCATCGGCATGGAAAAGAGCGAACCCCTGCAGCGTTTTACCCGCAAAATATCTTCGGGGCGCTTTCAGCCGGCCCTGGGGGAGGCGACGATCTGCGGCGTGATCGTGGAAAGCGATGATAATACCGGCCTGGCGCGCAGTATCCGCCCTCTGCGCCTCGGCGGGCGTCTGTCTCCTGCGGGCATGTCCTGAATACCGGGAGAGCGGGAAAGAAACGCCGGCCTGCAAGCGTAAAAAGAGTATTTTCCCGCATTAATCTTTCCGTAACCCCGCACGCCAACAATTACGCGGTGGTTAACCATGTAAAGAAGCGTATCGGCAATGGCTGCGCTCAAGGATAAGATTCATTTTGAAGTGCAGGGGCAGAAAGGGTCGAGCTGGACCGTTCTGGCCATTCACAAGAACGAGAAGGACGCCATAGAGGACGCCAAGGAGCAGAAGATCCGCGGCGGCTATAAATGCGTGCGCGTTCTGAAGGAATCCTTTGACGAAAAAAACGCCACCTTTCACAGTCGGGAAGTTTATTCGGACGGTCACAGCCGCAAACAATCGAAACTCGATCTGGAGGAGGATGGCCCGCCGGTTGCCTGCTGGAAGGCCAGCGATTTCTATTCCTTCGAAGGCCGTTATTCGATCAGCCGTCTGCTGCGGGAGCATCTGGGGCGCAAGAAGATCACGGCGACCGAGCTGATTCACTGCCCGGAATATGTGGAGGAACTGCAGGATTCAGGCATGGTTCTGCAGGGTGCGGTGCAGCGTGCGGCCCTGATCCAGGTGCATGAGACAGGGCAGGACGTTCAGACCAGGATCAAGCAGCTTTACGATCTGATCGATCAGGCCATCGTCAGGCTTAAAACCGACTGGAAGGAAGGCCGTGTCCCCACGGTCAGCACCAGTAATTTCCAGAGCGTTGTCGATACTATCCGCAAGGAACCGGATCGTACCTTTCTGCTCAATTGCGGTCTGGTCGGATATCTTCGCGATGCGGAAACGGCGGGGGAGAAGATCGCCCGCGTGCTCGATCTGGTCGAGCCGGGGCAACCGCGCTGGATACTGGATGTTGCCGATTCCTTTATTGGCGAGTTGCTTTCCGGCGTCACGGTCTTGCAGGAATTCATCGGCGAACAGGGCGGGCTGGGGCCGGCACTATGCGCGATCGCCGCGCTTTCCAGGGGCCGCCTCGATGTCGGGCATGCCAGCAATGAGAAGGCGGTAGCAAAGCTGAACAAGCTGATTGCCGCCGGGGCCATGCCCAATTGTCAGTCTTCCCTTGCCCAGAGGGTGACAAGGGAAATCCGTTCCAGCAAGCGTCTGACCGACGGGGGACTTGGCGAGGAGGTTGCCTTTGCCGGGCATCTGATGGAGGAGATGCGCAAAAACAAGGGATCGATCTTCGGTGGTGCCGATCTGATCGATGCCATGACCACGCGCTGCGGCCGATATCTCATGGCGGATACGGTGGCTGAATATCTGGCCGATTTTCCTTCCCCCGCCGTGCGGATCGCCAAACTGCTGGAGCTGGAAAAAGGGCTGACCGGTGCTTCCAACCGCCGTCAGATTGCCAATTTCATTCTGCCCATCCTCAGTTCACCGGATAATGAGGAATTTTTTGTCAAGCGTAACGGCACGGTGGTTGAGCGCCTTCGCTCGCTCGGCATGCTGCAGCGCATGGTCCTCGATTCACAGCTTCAGGATTTCCAGCGCCAGAAGGTGGCGGACAGGCTGGATGAATTATGTGTCAAGGTGCTTGGCAGGAACGGTTTCTTCAAGCGCCTGCGCGAGCAGGAGGGCGATGCCGTCAGCAAGGGCATGAATCTCCTGCGCATGATCGCGGAAGGTTTGTTTACCGAAGGCACGGCGGCTGAGGCGGCAAGATCGGAACTCATGGGCTTTCTCCGCTCGCCGGGCTTTCTCGACAAATATCTGGCCGGGGCGGCCGGTGAAAAGGAAATGGCACAACGCCTGATGGAGTTTCAGCAGCTTCTCGTCAAGGCGGGTGTTGCCGATCACTGATTGATCCGTCCCGCATCGCCCGCAGCCGCCACACTTCTTGCCAGCACTGTCCCGAACGGTTATTCAATGCAGGGTAAGGATCTCCCGGGCCGCATGGCCGGAGATCAGGGTTTTCCATGTCCGCTTTCTTGCGGGCGCAGCATTATGGAAAGGGCCGGGTCGAGATGGCCGGACATTCACAGTTCAAGAACATCATGCACCGCAAGGGCGCGCAGGATGCCAAGCGCGCCAAGATTTTCACCAAACTGATCCGGGAGCTGACCGTGGCGGCGCGGATCAGCCCCGATCCGGGCAGCAACCCGCGTCTGCGTGCGGCGATTGCCGCGGCACGGGCACAGAACATGCCCAAGGACAACATCGATCGGGCGATCAAGCGTGGCAGCGGTGAGGGAGATGGCAGCAATTTCGAGGAAATCCGCTATGAGGGCTACGGGCCCGGCGGGGTTGCCGTGATTGTTGAGACCCTGACCGACAACCGCAACCGCACGGCGGCGGAAGTGCGTGCCGCCTTCACCAAATTCGGCGGGTCACTCGGGGAAAGCGGTTCGGTCGGTTTCATGTTCGATCGTATCGGGGCCATTTCCTATCCGGCGGATGCGGCCGATGCCGATACGATGTTCGAGGCGGCCCTCGAAGCCGGGGCGGAGGACTGCACCTCAACTGAAGACGGGCATGAGATTGTTTGTGCGCCTGAGGATTTCAACGATGTGCGCGATGCCCTGGAACAGCGCTTCGGTCCTGCCGCCAGCGCCGGGATCATCTGGCGGCCGCAAAATACCGTCTCGGTTGATGAGGATAAGGCGCGGACCCTGTTCAAGCTGCTGGAGACGCTGGAGGATAACGACGATGTGCAGCGGGTATCGTCGAATTTCGAAGTCTCCGACGAGGTGATGCAAAAGCTGAGCGCCTGAGCCGGCGCCGGTTTCCGTGCCGGGCGACCGGCGGATGGAGGGCTGTGAATGCGCTTGCTGGGGCTGGACCCGGGATTGCGGTATACGGGCTGGGGAATGATCGAGGTTCAGGGCAACCGCCTGAGCCATATCGCCAACGGCACGGTGGCGACGGCAGCCCGGGACCCCTTGGGCGAGCGCCTGCGTCAGATCCATGAGGGGCTGGAAGCGGTCATCGCCGCGCACCGCCCCGACGTGGCGGCGGTGGAGGAAACCTTTGTCAACAAGAATCCTACCTCGACGCTCAAGCTCGGCCAGGCACGCGGTGCGGTCTTGCTGACGGCGGCGCTGGCCATGGTGGATATTTACGAATACGCCCCCAATCAGGTGAAGAAGACCGTTGTTGGGGTCGGCCATGCCGGCAAGGAGCAGATCCGTGCCATGGTCGGCATCCTGTTGCCGGGTTGCGCCATCGCCGATGAACATGCCGCCGATGCGCTGGCTGTCGCCATCTGCCATGCCCATCAGCATGGCGGGCGGCTGAAGGGCGGGCAGGCCGTTTTCGCCGCCGGGAGGAATTAGCGTGATCGGCTGGCTGAAAGGGCGCGTGCTTCTGGTGGCGGAGGATCATCTGATCCTCGATGTCGGCGGGGTCGGCTACCGTGTGTTCTGTACCGCACGCACCCTTGCCCGTCACGGAAGCGATACGGAGGCATCCTTCTTTGTCGAAACCCAGGTCCGTGAGGATCACATCCATCTTTTCGGCTTTGTCGACCGCGCGGAACAGGACTGGTTCCGCCTGCTGCTGACGGTGCAGGGCGTGGGCGCCAGGGTTGCCCTGTCTATTCTGAGCGTGCTGACCCCGGCCGCGCTGGCCGATGCCATATCCGGCGCGGACAAGGCGGCACTGACCCAGGCCAGCGGTGTCGGCGCACGGCTGGCACAGCGGATCATTTCCGAACTGCGCGAGAAGACCGGCGCAATGGATATGGGGATGCCATCCGGTGCCGCCGGACGTGATGGCGGTGCTTCCGGTCTGCAGGCGGATGCGGTATCGGCACTGGTCAATCTCGGTTATCGCCGGGCGGAAGCGCAGGCGGCGGTCCGCCGTGCCGGTGAGCAGGCCTCGCTCGATGCCCTGATCACCGCCGCCCTGAAGGAGCTGGCGCGATGAGTGACAGGCTGCTCAGCGCCGAAGGGGGTGCCGTTGATACGGGGGAAGCCTCCCTGCGCCCGCAAAGTCTGGACGAGTTTATCGGACAGAAGCAGATCCGCGAGAATCTGAAAGTGTTCATCGCCGCTGCGCGGGAGAGGAGCGAGGCTCTGGATCACGTGTTGTTTCATGGCCCGCCCGGTCTGGGCAAGACGACGCTGGCACAGATTATGGCGCGCGAGCTCGGGGTCAATTTCCGGGCGACATCGGGTCCTGTCATCGCCCGTGCCGGGGATCTGGCGGCGCTTCTGACCAATCTGGAAGCGCGCGATGTGCTGTTCATCGATGAAATCCACCGTCTCAGCCCGGCTGTGGAGGAAATCCTCTATCCGGCGATGGAGGATTTTCAGCTCGATCTCATCATCGGTGAGGGGCCGGCGGCCCGTTCCGTGCGCATCGACCTGCCACCCTTTACCCTGGTGGCGGCGACCACCCGTTCCGGGTTGCTGACAACGCCGTTGCGCGACCGTTTCGGCATTCCCTGCCGGCTGGAATTCTATGAGCCGGAGGAGCTGATAGAGATCGTGCTGCGCGGCGCGCGGCTGCTGAATATCGATCTGACCGATGACGGGGCGATGGAAATCGCCCGGCGTTCACGCGGAACGCCCCGGATTGCCGGACGCCTGCTGCGCCGGGTGCGCGATTTCGCCCTGGTGGCCGGTGCCCCGACCATCGACCGGATCAAGGCCGATGCGGCCTTGCTGCGCCTTGAGGTTGATGAGCGCGGGCTGGATGCCATGGATCGCCGTTATCTCAGATGCATCGCCGAGGATTATCATGGCGGTCCGGTCGGCATCGAGACCCTGGCCGCGGCCCTGTCGGAGCCACGCGATGCGATCGAGGATATCATCGAGCCCTATCTGCTGCAGACCGGGCTGGTGCAGCGCACGCCGCGCGGGCGGGTGCTGGCGGCCAGCGGTTTCAGGCATCTGGGCTTGTCCGTTCCCCGCAGAAGCGGTCAGGACGGCGGGCAGGCCGATCTGCCGCTGGAAGACGGGCAGGAGGGGTGATCGCATGAAACCGGCCTCGTTCCTGCCCGTGCGCGTCTACTGGGAGGATACGGATGCGGGCGGCATCGTCTATTACGCCAATTACCTGCGCTTCGCCGAACGCGGGCGCAGCGAATGGATGCGTGAGCGGGGCCTTGGGCAGGCCTTTCTGCGTGATGAATACGGCATCATGTTCGTCGTGCGCGAATGCCGCATCACCTATCACCAGCCTGCCCGTCTTGATGACTTTCTGAGCGTGGAGACGGCGCTTCTGAGCGTGCGCGGGGCGAAGATCATGATGCGTCAGTCCGTCT
>CAYXDL010000036.1:0-11108 GCA_964463775.1 uncultured Hyphomicrobiales bacterium | reverse complement strand
CATGGCCCGCGCTATGGCGATGCGCTGGCGCTGCCCGCCGGAGAACATATGCGGATATCGATTGTAATGTTCGGGCCTGAGCCCGACATTTTCCATCATCGCCATGGCCCGGCGGCGGCGCTCGGCCGCATCGAGGGTGGTATTGACCAGCAGCGGCTCCTCCAGCGCCGCGCCGATGCGCTGGCGGGGATTGAGTGAACCATACGGATTCTGGAAAACGATCTGCACCTTCGGCCGCAGGCGCGCCCGATCCGCCCGGTCAAGCCGGGCGACATCCTCGCCACCGATGACAAGAGATCCCGCACTTGGCGTCTCGATCATGGTTACCAGCCGCGCCAGCGTGGACTTGCCGCAGCCGCTTTCACCAACCACCGCCAGCGTCCGACCGCGCTGCAATGTGAAACTGGCACCGTCCAGAGCCTTCAGGACGGCCTGCTTGCGGAACAGGCCGCCGCCGACCGGATAATGACGGGCCAGATTTTCCGCCACCAGAACCGTTTCGCCCGTTGTGGCTTCCCTTGTCGCGCTTTCCTTCATGGCTGCCCCGGCGCTCATGCGACCTCACCTTTCCTGCCCGCATCCTCACCGGGATGTCCCGTCGGCTGCCCTTCCTGAAGCGGGTAATGACACAGGGCCTCGCCCAGTTCCGACGATGCCGGGCGCGGTGCCTCCCTGCGGCACAGGTCGGTAGCATAACGGCAGCGCGGTGAAAACAGGCAACCCTGCGGACGATCGAACTGTCCCGGCACCACACCGGGAATATAGGCCAGGTGCTTTCCTCTGGCCCGCTCGGGCAGGGCATCGAGCAGCGCCTGGGTATAGGGATGATGCGGATTGCGGAACAACCCCCTGATATCCTGCATTTCCACCTTCTGCCCCGCATACTGGACCGAGACACGCTGAGCCGTTTCGGCCACCACCCCCATGTCATGGGTGATCAGCACCAGCGCCATGCCCGTGTCGCGCTGCAATTTCAGCAACAGGTCGAGGATCTGCGCCTGAATGGTCACATCCAGCGCCGTAGTCGGTTCATCGGCAATCAGCAGTTTCGGCTGGCAGGCGATGGCCATGGCGATCATCACCCGCTGGTTCATGCCGCCGGAAAGCTGATGCGGGAAAGCGGACAGCCGTTTTTCCGGCGCCGGCAGGCCCACCTGACGGAACAGGTCGATAATGCGTTCCCGACGCTGCCTGCGGTTCAGGTCGAGATGGGTCTTCAACGCTTCATCGACCTGGAAGCCAATGGTGAAGCAGGGATTCAGGCTGGTCATCGGCTCCTGAAAGATCATGGCGATATCCTTGCCGATGATCCTGCGGCGCTGATCGGCGCTCATGCCGAGGATGTTCTGTCCGGCAAAGGTCATGACATCGGCGGTAATCGTCGCCGTCCAGGGCAGCAGCCCCATGACCGCCAGCATGGCGACCGACTTGCCGGAACCGGATTCCCCGACCACGGCCAGAACCTCGCTTTCATCGACATGCATGGACACGCCATCGACCGCGCGGAAACGGCCATGGGCGGTGGTGAATTCAACCGAAAGATTGCGGATTTCGAGCAACGCCATGGTCAGGACCTCCTGAGCTTGGGATCCAGCGCATCGCGCAGCCCGTCGCCCATCAGATTGATGGCCAGAACCGTCAGCAGAATGGCAACCCCCGGAAAGGTGACCACCCACCAGGCCCGCAGGATGAATTCACGCGCTTCGGCCAGCATGGTACCCCATTCCGGCGTCGGCGGCTGCGCCCCCATGCCCAGGAAGCCAAGCGCTGCGGCATCGAGAATCGCAGTGGAAAAGGACAGTGCCGCCTGCACGATCAGCGGTGACAGGCAATTGGGCAGAATGGTGATGAACATCAGCCTGAGCGGACGCACCCCCGCCACACGTGCCGCCGTGACATAATCCTTGGATTTTTCACCCATGACGGCCGCGCGGGTCAGGCGCACATAATGGGGCTGCTGCACGATGGCAATGGCGATCATGGCATTGATCAGGCTGGGGCCGAGAATGGCGACCAGCGCCAGTGCCAGCAGCAGCGAGGGAAAGGCCAGGATAATATCCATCACCCGCATGATTGCATTATCGAGCCAGCCCCCGGCATATCCGGCGATCATGCCAACGATGATGCCAACGAACAGCGACAGCGAAACAACGATCACGCCGACGAAAAGGGAAAAACGGCTGCCGTAAATCAGGCGCGAGAGCATGTCGCGGCCAACGGCATCGGTGCCGAGAATGAACCGCCAGTCCCCCCCTTCCTGCCAGACAGGCGGGGCAAGGAAGGCATCGCGGAACTGTTCCGTCGGGCCGTAGGGGGCGATGAAATCGGCAAAAACGGCCAGCAACACGATAAGGGAGAAAAAGCACAGCCCGATCACGGCCCCGCGGTTCTCGCTGAAATAGCGCCAGAATTCGGCCAGCAGCGCCAGACGCCCGGCATCGCGGCTGTCGATCGGTTCCGCTGAAGTGATATCGCTCATCTCAACCGCCTGTATGTCTGATTTTGGGATTGACGAGGCCATAGAGCAGATCGACCAGCAGGTTCACCATCATCACGATGGCCGCAATCAGCAGCAAGCCACCCTGCACGGCCGGATAGTCGCGGCGGAAAATGGAATCGACCATCCACTTGCCTATGCCGGGCCAGGAGAAAATGGTTTCGGTCAGGATCGCCCCGCCCAGCAATACCCCCACCTGAAGGCCGATGGTGGTGATCACGGGCACCAGGGCGTTGCGCAGGGCATGAATGCCGATGATGCGGACAGGCGCCAGCCCCTTGGCCCGGGCGGTGCGCACGTAATCCTCGCCCAGCACCTCAAGCATCGCGGAACGGGTCTGGCGTGCAACCACCGCCAGCGGAATCGTGCCCAGCACGATGGTTGGCAGAACCAGATGCGACAGGGCCGAGGCGAACGCCCCCTCCTGCCCCGAAAGCAGGCTGTCGATCAGCATGAAGCCCGTGACCTGCGGGAAGAAATACATCAGCGACATGCGCCCCGATACCGGTGTCCAGCCAAGAATGCCGGAAAACAGGATGATCAGCAGCAGTCCCCACCAGAAGATCGGCATGGAATAACCGACAAGGGCGGTACCCATCACCGTCTGGTCGAACCAGCTTCCCCTGCGCACCGCGGCGATGACCCCGGCCGTGACCCCGAGAATGGTGGCGAAGATGATGGCCGCCAGCGACAGTTCCAGCGTTGCGGGAAACAGGGTGAAGAATTCCTGCAGAACGGGATTTTTCGTTACCAGGGAATCGCCCAGATCACCCTGCAGGATCCCACCGACATAATCGAAAAACTGCTGCCATAATGGCCGGTCGAAACCGAACTGGCGCATCAGTTCGGCATGGCGCTCCGGGGTCAGGCCACGCTCACCCGCCATCAGAAGAACCGGATCCCCCGGCAGCAGGCGGATGAAACTGAAGGCTGCGATGGTGACACCGAAAAATGTGGGTATAAGCAGGCCAAGGCGGCGCAGCAGATAGAGAAACATGAGGAAGGCCCGATCGAAAGAAACCCGCCGGCGCGAAAGGCGCCGGCGGGGGAAATAACCGCTTCAGCTATTCAATGTCAACGCCATAGAAGACGTGACCACCGAAGGGATCGATCTTGAAGTTCTTCACGTTCTTGCGCATGGCCTTGAAGACCACGGAATGCGCGATCGTCGCCCAGGGGGCCTCGCGCTTGAAGACGACCTGTGCCTGCTTGTACAGCTTGGTGCGCTCGCCCATATCCGAGATCACCTTGGCCTTTTTGATCAGATCATCGAATTCCTTGTTGCACCACTGGGCACGGTTGGAACCGCCGACGGCATCACACCCCAGCAGAACGGCCAGGAAGTTGTCCGGATCGCCGTTATCGCCGGTCCAGCCCAGCAGCACCGCGCCATCACGGTCCTTGGCCTTGGAACGCTTCAGATATTCGCCCCATTCATAGGAGACGATTTCCACATCCACGCCGATTTTCTTGAAGTCGGCCTGGATCAGCTCGGCCATGCGGCGGGCATTGGGATTGTAGGGCCGCTGCACCGGCATCGCCCAGATCTTCATCTTCAGCCCCTTGACGCCGGCCTCTTCCAGCATCTTTCTGGCCGCGGCCGGATCATAGGGGTCATCCTTGATCTCGTCGTTATAGGACCAGATGGTCGGCGGAATCGGGTTCTTGGCAATCTTGCCGGCCCCCTGGAACACCGCATCCAGAATCGCCTGCTTGTTGATGGCCATGTTCAGCGCCTTGCGCACCTTCACATTGTCGAAAGGCGGCATCATGGTGTTATAGGCCAGATAGCCGACATTCAGCCCTTCCTGCTCCATCAGCTTGAGATCGGGATCCTTGCGGATGGCATCCAGATCCGCCGGATTGGGATAGGGGTTGAGCTGGCATTCGTTGGCCTTCAAGCGCTGATGACGCACGGAAGCATCAGGGGTGATGGCGAAGATCAGATCGTCGATCGCCGCCTTGCCTTTCCAGTAGTCCTCATTGGCCTTGTAGCGGATGACCGCATCCTTCTGATAGGCGACAAATTTGAACGGGCCGGTGCCGACCGGCTTCTGGTTCAGGTCTTCCTTCCTGCCCGCGGCAGCCAGCTTGTCGGCATATTCCTTGGAAAGGATGGAAGCGAAGTCCATTGCCAGATTGGCAATCATGGGCGCTTCCGGACGGGTGAGGATGAACCTGACCGTATAATCATCGACCTTGACGACATCCTTCAGCAGCGAGGGCATCGACATGCCGTTGAAATATTCCCAAGAGGTGCCGGCGGTATATTCATGCCAGGGATGATTTTTGTCGAGCTGGCGCTTGAAGGAAAACACCACGTCATCGGCATTGAAATCGCGCGATGGCGTGAAGAAATCCGTGGAATGGAACTTGACCCCTTTGCGCAATTTGAAGGTGTATTCCAGACCGTCATCGGACACGGTCCAGCTTTCGGCCAGAGCGGGCGCAATCGTCGTGGTGCCGCGCCTGAACTCGACCAGACGGTTGTAAACCTGACGGGAAGAGGCATCGAAGGTGGTGCCGGCCGTATACAGTGCCGGATCGAAACCTTCCGGCGAGCCTTCCGAACAATAAACGAAGGTCTTGGCCTCTGCGCCGCCGGCCATCAGGGCCGAAGCCATCAGCGCGGACAGAATAAGGGCTTTTGTTTTCATCATTTTCTCCCAGGAAAATTGACGGGTTATTGTTTGTTCACAAAGGAAAAACTCCTTGTTAACTCTGACCATAATCGAAAAAAATCGACTTATAAAGAAGATGATGCCGGTATCACAAAAAGCCCAGCATGCCCCTGCGTCACGTGCAGGGGGAGAGCATTACACCCTCTGCCTCCGCCGGGCTGCATCAGATCGGGGCGATTCAGAAAAATGACACACCAGGCCCGCATGAGGGGAAAGATATGCCCGTCACCCCCCGCCCAAACCATGATCGCCGGGCACCAGGCAGGCGTTCACATGGTCAGGGAACAGTATCCGGCAGGATTCTTTCGACGGGTTTTTCCTTGATCGGCCAATGAACCACGGCAGCAAAAATGCCGAGCGCCACGCCCAGCCACCAGACGGGGTTGTAACTGCCGTACAGATCATAAAGATAGCCGCCCAACCATACCCCAAGGAATGATCCGATCTGGTGGGTGAAAAACACGATACCCCCCAGCATGCCCAGATAGCGTGTACCGAACATCACGGCCACAAGGCCATTGGTCGGCGGTACCGTGGATAACCACAACACCCCCATGACACTGGCGAAAACAACCACGCTCGCCGGCGTCTGCGGCAGCAGAATGAAGGCCGCAATGGCCACGGCGCGGGCCAGATAGATCCAGGTCAGAAAGCCGGGTTTAGAGTATCTTTGCGAGATCATCCCCGAGCCAAGAGAGCCGGCAACATTGAACAGGCCAATCAGTAACAGGGCAATTCCCGCCCATTTCATATCGATACCGATATCGGAGATATAGGCCGGGAAATGTGCCGTGATAAACGCCAGGTGGAATCCGCAAACGAAAAACCCGGCAACCAGCATCAGATAGCTTTTATGGCTCAATGCCTCCTTCAGGGCTTCCATGACCGATTGATCCAGCTCATTACGCGATATCTCTGATGTCGCGGCATTTCCGGCCAGCGGGATGCCGAGCAAGGGAATGAACATCATGACCAATGCCAGCCAGACCAGGGTATCCTGCCAGCCCAGAGCCGAAATCATGGCGACGGAAAGCGGGGAGAACAGAGCCATCCCGGCCGATCCCGCCGCCGTGCTGATGCCAAAGACGAATGTGTGTTTTTCCACCGGCACATTGCGCGCAAAAGCCGTCATTACAATGGTGAAGGAGCCGGAGGCAATCCCCAGTCCGACCAGCACCCCGCCGCCGATATGCAGGTAAAGCGGCGTTGCAGAAACGGACATCAGAAAAAGCCCCAAGGCATAGCTGGCACCGGAAAAGGCCAACACCCGCCATGTGCCGAATTTATCCGCGATGAGGCCGAAAAACGGCTGTCCGATTCCCCACAGCAAATTCTGAATTGCCATGGCCAATGCAAAAGTGCTCCGGTCCCATCCCCGGGCCTCCAGAATGGGTAACTGAAAAAACCCCATCGAGGAGCGTGCACCGAAGGTCATCAAGGCGATCAGGCAGCCCCCTGTCAGCAACAGCAAAGGCACATTGGCTTTGGAGGCGTTGGTTTCAGAATTTGCGGTGGACATCAGATCATCCGATTTAAATCTTAAGATATATTCACATAGAATAGGACAAAAACAGGGTCATGAACAGGAGAACAAGCCCGTGGCCGTCAGGGAACAATCGCCGAATCGGAGGACATCATTCCCGCCCTTATGACTTCACAGCAGATCAAGGGCCTGTTCCAGACGATCATCACCCCAGAACAGCTCCCCTCCGGCAATAAAGCTCGGTGCCCCGAAAATGCCGTGACGTCTGGCCTTTCCGACAGCAGATCTCAATGCCTCCTTGGTTTGCGGCATACCCGCACGCTGCAGAATTTCATCGCTCCTCACCCCGGCCTGTTCCAGGCAGGAACGGATGTTTTCTTCATCAGAAATGTCCTTTCCCGAACAGAACTCCTGCTGAAAAACCAGCTTGCTGAAGGTCCTGCGCCGCGCCATGTCCTTGATGGCGATGGCCGCGCGCGCCGCCAGCAGGCTGTGCTGGGGGAAAGGCTCGGGGCGGGATATTGCCGGCAGACCACGGCTCTTCGCGATACGCTGAACATCGCGCCACATGTAATCGCCCTTGGCCGGGTACAGAACGAAGGGCGATGTATTCCAGCCGTTATCCTTGAAAATCGGTCCCAGCAGGAATGGCTGCCAGATCACCGTGACACCGCGCCGTGCCGCCAGTTCATCGATACGCATGGCCGAAAGATGGGAATACGGGCTGGCGAACTCATACCAGAATTCGATCATCCGCGGCATCTGCAGCACTCCCTTTCTCGCCGAACACGGTTCCGGCCTGAAGAGCCAGATCGCCCCTTTCCCATGACAGGCCCGTTATTTCTCCGATCTTCTTCTTCCAGTCCTCAGAACTGCCCGACTCATAAAAAGCGGTCATGAGAAAGCCGGCAATACCCGGGGCAAACGGATAGGATGCACTAAACCTCCGCTCCATCTCCCTGTGGATCAGCCTGGCAAAAAACTCGCCCATGAGCATATTCTCAAAATGAAAAGGGGCATTCAGAAAATAATGATAGGGAAAGGTAAAGTCCCGTGTCTTTTCCCTGATCAGGGAAAAATCCGCACCCGGCCCATCCGGATCGCGATAAAGATCGCGCTCCACCCCGGCATTGCTCAGCCAATCGCTATAGCGGTATATGTCGGCCTGCCCGTCATACGCACCAACCTCTGCCGCCGCATCGCCGATATAACAGGACAGCCAGCGTTCATTGCCGGTGAACAGATTGAAAACCTGCCCCATGCATTCGTGATAGCATGGTGAATCCTCCCACTGGAATGCATAATCGTCCTGGGCATTGTAACGGGCGCAGAGAAAATGCCCGAATTCGTGATAAAGGATTTTCCACACCCGCAATCCATTCGTCTGATTACACAGGATGTGGATCCTGCCGGGAACGCTCTCGATGAAGGTCAGGGCATTATAAGGTGTATCCAACGGATGAATGGACAATTGGCGCGCCCGCTCATCGAACCCGATCCTGCGGGTGAAATCCTGATAAACCGGCAGCAGATCCTTATAGCTGAACAGCGCATCGAAAGGCCTTAGCGGGCGGTTGACCATATAAAGCATATCCCAAGGGGCCGGCTCCTGCCCCTGTATGCGCCATTTTCCGGTCAGGCGATCATAGAATGGTTTGATCGCAACATCCGCTGCATCAAGAATGGCATCCGCCTGCGCTCTGCCCAGCCCGCAGATATCCGCCCACAGATCAGCAAATCCCTCATAACCAAAATCACGCGCAATCCGGTTCCGCCGTCTAATACATGCCATGACCAGCGGATGCAGCTTTTCTTCCAACTGCTCACGACGGCGCCAGACATCGCGGCGCCTTTTCCTGCTGTCATCATTAAGCAGACTATGCAACGCGCTTGCATGCGTATCGATGGCAGGGCCGCTTTCAAAGGTACCTATCAGTGCATTGGCCCGTTTCAGGACCCCGCTCAACACCGGGTCCGTTCTGAGATGATTTCTTATGATCAGCCGGTAATACAGGCCCTGCCTTCCCGCGGCACGCCCCTCGGCCCGCCATGCCCCCTTTCTGATATGGGCAAGGTGTTTTTCGCTGTCCAGCAATATTTGCAATTGCTGCCATGCTCGGCTTTTACCCTGTTTCCGCGCTATTATCCGGCCCCAGACATGGCGGTTGTGCTCAGCTCTCAAAGCCTTCAGTCTTTCACTGAATTCCCGGCTGAATTGCACGGCTGCGCCCGTCACGGCCTCATCCTATGGTCAGAACCTTATCCTCGGCATAAGTTTCGATTTCCGCATCGCTTTCTACCGGGTTGAGATTGGGCATCTTCACCAGCAGCCCCTTTTTCAGGCAGGCATCGATGACCGTGTCAACCTTCCGTGCTGCATCCGCGATGTCGAGGCCAAACAGTTTCGCGACAATCCCGCTGATATGCTCCTTGTCGTTGTAACCATCGCAATGCAACAGGACTTCATAGTGAAAAGCGCTGATTTTCAGACAATTCTGATACAGGTCCGTCGTTTTCCTTTCAGGCGGATTCTCCGAGTTATACAGCAAGCCGCCATCACGGGTTCTGATCAGTATGGCCCCCTTGACCCGGCGGTAGCATTCACCATCCTGCAGCCGCGCTCCCTTGGTACGGAAAAAATAACTGCACAGCATCCGTGCTTCGATGATTTCGTGTTCATCCATGATCGATGTCCGGTGGATTGGCTCATCGTGCTGCGACCAACGGCTGTAATCGTCATTGAAGATATGGATGTCCGAAGCCAGCGGATTTCTGAACTGCGGGGTCCCCGGATAGGGCTTGTAGGTAAAATCCCGCACCATTGACGGCTTGATGTCCTGCAGATAGCGGATCGTGGCAATGTCGGTCATGAAGGTGGATTCCGGCAGGCCAAATATGGCGAAGGCAAGCGGACGGATGCCCGCCTGGCGCGTCATCTCGAACACGTCCCGGGGATTGCTGCCGTTTTTGCGACCCACATCCTTCAGGGTTTCCGGATCCCCGCTTTCGACACCGTATCCGATCAAATCACAGCCTGACGCCGCCATTTTTTCCAGCAGCTCGCGATCGACATATTCGAGCCGCGTCATGCAATGCCAGGCGAACTCCATATCAGATGCCGCTATTCTGTCGCACAATGCCCCTGCCAGCTTTTTGTCCACGCTGAAGATATCGTCATAGAAGTAAAAATACCTGAACCCCTTGTCATAGGCCCAGCGCAGCTCCTCCATGATCTTATCCAGCGGATACGTACGGTATGCGCCACGCTGGAAAGAGGATGTGCAATACTCGCACTTGAACAGGCAGCCCCGGGTCAGGGCGAGGATGTAGCGCTCCTTCCTTTCCACATAAACGTCGATCGGCAGCAGATGATTAGCGGGAAAGGGCACCTCGCTCAGATCCTGGAGCAATCTGGCCGGAAGCGTGCGCCTGACATCGCCTTTCTCGTCCCGGTAGGCGATACCGTTCACTTGTGAAACATCGCCACCTTCCAGCAAGGTCTCAATCAATTCCGGACCGGAATAATCCCCCTCACCAACAATAATGTAATCGACCTCAGGTGCCCGTTTCAGGGCATCGTCCGGTGCCCAGGTGACATAGGTGCCACCAACGATGACGGGCACGTTTTCATCTGTCCGTTTCGATATCTGCGCAACCCTGCGTACCATCGGATAGTTATAGGTGGAGCGGTTGGAAATGCCGACGATACGCGGCCTTATCCGACGGACCTCCTCTTCGATATCATCGAAGGACATTTCAAGGATCGCCGCATCCAGTATCCGGACATCGATCCCCCGCCGTTCCAGCCAGGCCGCAATAATCGTCAGGTTGCGCGGCGGATCGATCATATTGTAGCGAAAGGGCGGATTGATCCGGAACGGGGGGTTGATCAGCAGAATATCGGTCATCGCAGGCGCCACAGATCCGTTGGAAGGTTAAAAGGCTGCCAGATTTCTCCGGCAGCCAAAGTCGAGGGTCCTGATCAGTAGCCGGGGCCCACGGGCAGAGCGTCTTCCTGCAGGATGACTTCCATGTCATCATCCATCTCAAGCGCCTCATGCTCGATCGCGGTTTCTTCATTCACCTTGTCGTGCTTTACATCGATTTTGGACATGTTTTTCTCCTTCCTGGCTATGCGGCGGGAAGTCCGTCGCATATTCAGTCTGCAATCATCGGTTTTATTTTCAATGCACACATACAATCGTTTCGCCCCTCCGCCCCCATGGGCGAAACCCGGCACGGGAAAAAGCGGGTAGGGTGCATTTTGTAAGAAGGACATCGCCCAGCAGAGCAGGATGTTCGCGGGCACAACCGTTGCATCCGAACAGGCACGAATGGCCGGTTCAGGCTTTCAGCCGGCCATTCGCAATACGGCGCCCCTGACCGAGGCGGCGATGTCTTCGGCGGTCTTGTCGCTCGCAACCGAACGCGCCAGCGTGAGCCCGCC
>CAYXDL010000035.1:0-11148 GCA_964463775.1 uncultured Hyphomicrobiales bacterium | reverse complement strand
CACTCATGCGCCGTTCTCGCGCCAGGGCTGCAAAATCCTGGTCAAGCTGTGCCAGTATGGCGGCAGGGGGCGGTATCGCATCGTCACCGACACCCTTCCCTGGCAGCAGCGGCAGCGCTCAGGCTGTCTCAGCCTGTTTGAAAACCCGTCCTTTCCGGAGAAAATCGCACTGCGGGCACTGGATGATGACAGCGGTCCCTATGATTACGGCCGGCATCAGGGGGTGGAGATCTATATCCTCGAAGGCGCATTGAGAACGGAGGGACGGCGCCTTGAGGCCGGAACATGGCTGCGCCGGCCTCCGGGAACGGTGGTACAGGTAGTGGCGGGCGGTTTCTGCCGCTTCTATGAAAAACGCGATCACCTGTCCGCGCCCTGAAGCAGGGGGCAGAAAGGCCTCAACCTGCCGGGGCCGGGCTGAAATCCGCCGGCAGAACATCGAGCGGATGAATCGGGCGGCGCAGCTTTTCATAATGCAGCAGGCTGTTATCGGCCGTGGTGACACCGTCACCATCCAGCGTCAGCGTCGCCCGGGCCAGCGGTGCGAAACCGGCCCGGTAATGAATGCGTGATTTCAGCAGCAGGTAACGCTTGTGACGCGGATCGATGCCAAGGGAGGTGAACACACCGATATCCCAGGGTTCGTGATGGCGGGAAACCACCACGATCTGCATCCGCCCGGTATCCAGTACCGCGCTGGGTCCCATATGAACCCGGACCCCCGTATACATGGGGCCGCGCACGGTCCATTCACCATCGCTCAGGGTTCTGACCCGCCCGCTGACGCGCATCGGCCGGCCCTTCAGGCCCAGCGCGGGCATATCGGTCTTGCCGCCAAGCTCGATCGTCACCTCGGCGCCGGCACCGGCCTGCATCATTATCGCCACGGCTTCAGGATCCCAGACGGCGGCAACCGCAACATCCTCCAGCTGCTGGCGGTGCACCTCCTCGATTACGGTCATGACATCCTGTGTCCCGCCGGAACCGCAGTTATCGGCATGATCGAGCAGGATCACCGGCCCCTCCGTCATTTGCCTCGCCGCAGCAACCGCCTTTTCCAGCGGGTGGTGGCGGTAGATGAAATCCTCGCGGTGACGCCAGATCTCCTCCAGCAGGGACGCACATTCCCGCTGCGCCAGCGCGGCATCGCCATCGGTCACGACAATGGCGCTGTTGCCCGCATCGGCCATGTCAGCCATGGGAAAGCCGCCGAAAACCGTGGCGGCGAGCACACCGGGGCGCGATTCGGCGGCCCGGGCGCGGGCAATCAGGGTCTTCATCGGTTCATCATCGGTGCCCTGGCAAAGAGTCTGCGAGAGCAGCGGCGGATGCCCCCATGACATCACCGGCCGGCATTCGCCGCGGTAAGCCGACAGAACGATGCGGCCCACCTGTTCGGCCACCTCATACATATCCACATGCGGGTAGGTCTTGTAGCCGATCAGGGCCGTGCAGTTTTCCACCATACGCGCGGTCAGATTGCAATGCAGATCAAGGGTGACGGCGATCGGCAGATCGGGGTCGATGGCGCGTATGGCCTCAAGCAATGTACCCTCGCCATCATCGGTGTGTTCAGCCACCATGGCACCATGCAGGTCCAGCAGGGCGACATCGACGCCTTCCTCCACCGCGGCGAGGATCGGTTGCGTCATCCTTTCATAGGCCTCGCGGCTGACGGGGCCGGAGGGCATGGCCTCAGCGGCAACGGGGGTGACGATTTCAGCGCCCGCCTCGCGCGCCAGCTTCAGATAGGCCCCCATCGGCATGGCGGTTCCCTCATAGGCCGCCGCCGCATCCTTACCGAAATGGGCGCCCCAATCGGCAAAACGCTGCCAGTCGGTAACGATCGGCGAAAAGGTGTTGGTCTCATGCTTCATCATGCTGATCAGAACACGCATGCTGGCCCCCTTGCGGCTGTAATGCAGATCGATACCCGATATTGTTTTTATACATATGAGGAAGGCGGCTGCAAATGCCCGCCGGCAGCACAGACACAAAAACAAACCCCGCCGGAATGGCGGGGTTTGCCAAAGCCTGATCTGCGGTCTGCGTTTACTCGCGGTTGCCCATCAGCCGCAGCAGGAACATGAACAGGTTCAGGAAATCGAGATAGAGCGACACCGCCCCCATGATCGCCGATTTGGTTGCCATATCGCCTTCCATGCGGTGGGCGATGAAATCGGCCTTGATCCGCTGGGTATCGTAAGCGGCCAGACCGGTGAAGATCAGCACACCGATCACCGACACCACCCAGTGCACCATGCTCGACTGCAGGAAAATGTTGACGAGCGAGGCAATAACGATCCCGATCAGGCCCATGAAAAGAAAGGCTCCCAAACTGCTGAGATCACGTTTGGTGGTATAGCCCCACAGGCTCATGGCGCCGAAGGTTGCCGCGGTGATGAAAAATACGCGGGTGATGCTTTCTGCCGTATAGATCACGAAGATCGAGGATATGGACACACCCATGGTCGCGACCAGCAACCAGTACAGCGCCTGGATGGTTGTAACATTCATCCGGTTCATGCCGAAACTCATGACCATCAGAATGCCGAGCGGCGCGAACATCACCACCCACATCAGCGGCGTGCCGAAAACGGCCTGGAAAAAGGCCGGGGAGCTGACGGTCAGCAGGGCGACAATGCCGCTGAGCGCCAGGCCGGAAGCCATGTAATTGTACACACGCAGCATATACTGGCGCAGTTCGGTATCGACGACGGCCAGATCTGCCGGGCGGGTGCCGGCTACGGTTTGACGATATTCAGTGTTCATCGGGGTTTCACCCTGCTCCATACCTGAAAAATAAAGGTATCAAGAATATTGGCATCAAAGATGGCTTTTTCAAGACCTTTCGCTGCGCAGCCTCTGCCATACTGCCCGGCCCAGCCCCCGCCAGGTGCCGACGAGACCCAGAAGTACCGTCGCCAAGATGCCAAAAAGGGCTGTTGCGGCGATGACCGGCGGATCCGCCTGCCAGTTCAGGCGCATCAGACCGGTGACAATACCAAAGGCGATCACCGAACCGCCAAGCGCGGCCACCCCGCCCGCAATCAGGCCAAGCAGGGCATATTCCAGCAGAAAACCCTTCAGGATTTCCCGGCGCCGGGCGCCCAGCACCTTGAGGATCGCGGCCTCATACTGACGCCGCCGTGCCCCGGCAGCCAGGGCCCCGCCAACCACCAGCAGACCGCTGAACACGGTCAGCCCGGCACTGCCGGACAGGGCCATCAGGATCCGGCCGAGCAGGCGGTTCACCTCCTGCAGGGTTTCCTTCAGGCGGATCACGGTGATATTGGCGAAACGCCGGGTTATACGCTCATACAAGGCCTCCTCGCCCACCTCATCGGCCCGGGCAGTGGCGATATAGCCATGCGGTGCGGCGCGCAGCGTATCGGGAGAGAAGATCATGACGAAATTCAGCGCCATGCTGCCCCAGTCCACCTCGCGCAGATTGGCGATGCGGGCCGTGATCGTCCGCCCGAGGATATTGACACCGATCTCATCGCCGACACCAAGGCCAAGGCCGGCCGCCGCCTCGGCCTCGAAGGAGACCAGCGGCGGGCCTGCATAACCGGCCGGCCACCAGTTTCCGGCAATGATGCGGTTGTTCTCCGGCGGCACATCGGCATAGGTCAGCGCCCGGTCCCCGCGCAGCACCCAGCGGGCATGAGGCGCGATTTCCGCCTTTTGCACCGGCACGCCGTTGAGCGAGACGATACGCCCGCGCAGGCTCGGCACGTCCCTGATATCAGTAACCCCCCGGACGCCGGAGGCCGCCTCACGGAAGGGGCCGATCTGATCCTTCTGGATGTCGATGAAAAAGAAGGCGGGAGCCTCCTCGGGCAGCTGATCGGTAATCTGACGGCGCAGATTACCCTCGACGGAGACGATCGCCACCAGAAGCGACAGACCAAGACCCAGTGAGAGAAGAATGCTGGCCGTGGCGGCACCGGGCCGGTGCAGATTGGCGACGGCCAGACGCAGCAGCGGATAACCGGCAATGCGTACCCGCCGCGCCAGGCGGGTCACACCCCAGGCAAGCAGGCGCAGCAGAGCAAACAGCACCGCCGCGCCCAACAGAAACCACAGCACGAAGCGCGGCTCCTCGCTGCTGGCAAGCGCCAGCCCCGCCAGCGCCAGCAGGCACAGGGCAATGGCGGCCAGAAACGGCCATTCCGGCCAGGTCCGCCCATCGCTGACAAGGGCGCGGAACAATCCCGCCGGCGAGGTCCGCCGTGCCAGGGCCAGCGGCCATAGGGAAAAGGCCAGCGCCGTCAGCATACCAAAGGCTGCGGCCAAAGCCAGCGGCGCCGGATACAGGCCGATGGCGACAGGCACCGGCAGCACCTCTCCTGCCAGAGCGATCAACGCCCGGGGAAGAACGGCGCCGAGCAGCAATCCGGTCATGGTGGCCACCGCCGCCAGCGCCAGAATCTGCAGCAGATAGACGGCAAAAATGGTGCCGCTGCCCGCGCCAAGGGATTTCAGCGTTGCGATCGCAGGGCGCTTCATCCCCATATAGGCAGCAACGGCATTGGCAATGCCGACTCCGCTGATCAGCAGGGCCGTCAATCCGACGAGGGAAAGAAACAGTCTGAGCCGCTCGACAAACTGCGACAGGCCGGGGGCACCCTTGTCGCGATCCCGGATGCGCCAGCCTGCCTCGGGAAAAGCCCGTTCCGCCGCCCGGCGGAACGCGGCCGGGGTGATATTTTCAGGCAGTTTGATCCGGTACAGGCGATGCATCAGGCTGCCCGGCTGCACCAGGCCGGTGGCTTCCAGCGCCGCCGGGGAAAGCAGCAGCCGCGGCCCCAGTCCCAACCCGGCAGAGGCACGGTCCGGTTCGCGCAGAATGACACCGCGCACCTGAAGACGGGTCTGACCAACGGCGATTTCATCACCCATGGTAATGTCCAGACGGCGCAGCAATTGCCGCTCCACCAGCGCGCCATAGCGCCCCTCCTGCCTGCCGAGCAGCAGGAGGGGTGCATCCTGTGACATTCCCTCCGCCTCAAGGCGGCCATACAGCGGATAGCGGTCGTCAACGGATTTCAGCTCGACCAGCGTGCTGCGCCCGTTGGCGCGGGCCATGCTGCGCATGGTGATGCTGGCCGACAGCTCTCCCTGCGCGCGCATCCAGGCTTCTTCGGCAGGGCTGGCCGCACGCTGGGCAAGATCGAGGCTGACATCCCCGCCCAGAATCACCCGGCCGTCGCGACGCATGCCCGCCTCGATACTGGCCGAAAGGGTGCCGACAGCCGCCAGGGCGGCAACACCTATGATCAGACAGGCAAGAAACACCCTGAACGGGCCGAAACCCGCACGCAGTTCCCGGCGCACAAAACGCAGCACATGCCGCCAGCCGGAGCGGGCCGTGCCGCTCATGACGCCGCTTCCCCGGCCATGACGGCATCATCATCAATGATGTGCCCGTCATCGATGCGCAAACGGCGCCCGCAGCGGGCAGCCAGAGCATCGTCATGGGTAACCATGATCAGCGTGTTGCCCTGGCTGCGATGCAGGCCGAACAGCAAATCGATCACCTGCGCGCCGGTACGGGCATCCAGATTGCCTGTCGGCTCGTCAGCCAGCAGGATGGCAGGCTCCGGCGCCATGGCGCGCGCCAGGGCCACGCGCTGTTGTTCACCGCCGGAGAGCTGGGCCGGATAATGATGGGCGCGATGGGCAAGGCCGACACGTTCCAGCAGTTGCCCGGCGCGTTCCATCGCATCCGCCCGCCCGGCCAGTTCCAGCGGCACGGCGACGTTTTCAAGGGCATTCATACTCGCCAGCAGATGAAAAGACTGGAAAACGATGCCGATATGGTGGCGGCGAAAAGCCGCCAGGGCATCCTCATCCATGGCGCCAAGATCCTGCCCCGCAATGCGGACGGTACCGCTGCTGGCCCGCTCCAGCCCGCCGAGAATGGCCAGAAGTGTCGATTTCCCCGATCCGGACGGGCCGACGATACTGACCGATTCCCCCGCCGCGACGCTCAGGTCGATACCGCGAAGAATGTTGACGCTGCCCGCGGCGCTGTCCAAAGTGAGGCGAACATCCGCCACTTCAATGATCGTGCTGTCACCCATGATTACAGTCGTTCCCTTGTCACCCCGGCCGGGCAGAAATCCGTATCAGGCAGGAAGAATGCGGCAAAATTGGTCCCTGACACCGCTGTTTTGGTTTTTCGCCGCCTGCCGTCGCGCCCCGTTGGCCATCTTTGTCAATGTGGCGATCTTTTTCGTCCTGTCGATAGGCTGGTCCGCAGGCAATACGGCCCGGGCCGGTAACGATCGCGTGATCGTGATGCTGGGAGACAGCCTGACCGCCGGTCTTGGCCTGGCGGCGGGCGAGGATCTGCCAAGCCAGCTGGAAAAGCGTCTGCGCGGCGAAGGACTGGCCGTGCGCATCATCAATGCCGGTGTATCCGGCGATACCAGCGCCGGTGGCCTGGCACGGCTGGACTGGGCCCTGGCCGACAGGCCGGACATGGTCATCATCGCCCTGGGCGGCAATGACGGCCTGCGCGCCATTCCCCCGGCGGAAACCCGGCGCAATATTGGCGCCATCATTGAAAAACTGCAGGCGCGTAACATTGCGGTGCTGCTGGCGGGGATGAAGGCGCCACGCAATCTCGGAGAGGCCTATGCAAGGGAGTTCGACGCCCTCTTTCCCGCACTGGCGCAGGAATACGGCATCGCCTTCTACCCCTTCCTGCTGGAGGGAGTGGCCCTCAGCCGCGACCTGAACCAGGCGGATGGCCTGCATCCCAATCGCCGGGGTGTCGCCATCATTGCCGAAAAAATGGCGCCAAAAATCAAACAAGTGCTTGAAACCTTGGCGGAACGCGCTAACTGAACCGGAGCCGCGCCGCCCGGGCGGCCTGAACTTGTTTCATTTCAGGGGGATCAGCATGCAGTACCGTCCTTTGGGAAATACGGATATCCGCGTCAGCGTCATCTGCCTTGGCAGCATGACATGGGGCCAGCAGAATACCGAGGCCGACGGCCATGCCCAGATGGATTACGCCCTCAATCACGGTGTCAACTTCATCGACACGGCAGAAATGTATGCCGTCACGGGCCGAAACCCAGGGCCGGACGGAGGAAATCATCGGTACCTGGCTGGCGGCGGACCCCTCGCGCCGGGAAAAGGTCGTTCTGGCGAGCAAGGTCACCGGCCGCAGCGATATGGACTGGATCCGCAAGGGCGGCACCCGGGTCAACCGGGCACAGATCATGGCGGCGATCGACGGCAGCCTGAAGCGGCTGCAGACCGATTATATCGATCTTTACCAGATCCACTGGCCGGACCGGAAAACCAACTTTTTCGGCCAGCTTGGCTATACCCATGATCCCGATGACGTCTCGACGCCGATCATCGAACAGCTCGAAGCACTCGCTGATCTGGTAAGGGCGGGAAAGATCCGCCATATCGGCCTGTCGAACGAAACCCCCTGGGGCGTGATGGAATTTCTGCGGCTGGCTGAAACCGCCGGGTTGCCGCGGGTGGTATCGATCCAGAATCCTTACAACCTGCTCAACCGCTCCTTCGAGATCGGCCTTGCGGAAATCGCCATCCGCGAAAAGGTCGGGCTGCTGGCCTATTCGCCACTGGCGATGGGGGCATTGTCAGGTAAATATATCGGCGGCAATCCGCCCGGGGCCCGACATACGCTGTTTCCGCATCTGAAACGCTATTTCAGCGAGAGGGGCCGCCGGGCGACGGAAAAATATGTCAGCCTTGCCCGCGCTCACGGGCTGGACCCGGCGCAGATGGCGCTGGCCTATGTCAATTCCCGCCCCTTTGTGACATCCAACATCATCGGGGCAACGACGCTGGAACAACTGGCCACCGATATCGCCAGCATCGATATCGAACTGCCTGAAGAAGTGCTGGAGGGCATCGAGAAAATCCATCAGGAGGATCCGAACCCCTGTCCCTGAGGGCAGGGATGGAGAACGTGAAAAACCATGCGCCTGTTTGCCGCCATTACCCCGCCCGAGGATGTCCGCGATCGTCTGGCCTCACTCTGCAACGGCCTGCCGGGAGTTCGCTGGGTGACGGCGGAGAACATGCATATCACCCTGGCTTTCCTTGGCGAGGTGGACGGCGCCATGGCGGCGGATATCGATGCGGCGCTGGAAACCATCGGTTCTTCGCCGTTTTCCCTGCAGATCGACGGGTTCGGGATCTTTGCCGACCGCCGCCGCGTGCGGGTGCTTTACGCGGCCGTTGCCCCCTCCGCGGCGCTGAACAGACTTCACAAGCGCATCCTCTCGGCCCTGGCGCCATTGGGAATCGAAGCCCTCGATATGGTGCGGAAATTCACCCCCCATATCACCCTGGCCCGGCCGGGACGGACACCGGAACGGCTGGAGAACTGGCTGCATGAGCGCGCCGGCTTTACCTCGCCGCCCTTCCCGGTCGATCGCTTCAGCCTTTATGAAAGCATTCCCGGAGCCGGAGGCGCCCATTACCGCGCCCTGCGCCATTACGATCTCTGCAGCAGATGATAAAGCAGGCCGGTGCCCGCCTGCTCCAGCATGTCGAGCACCCGCGCAAATCCGTCACCATCGCCATAATACGGATCCGGCACCTCGCGCAGGGGGTGAGACTGGGCAAAATCCATCATCAGGCGGATCTCACTGCGCGGCGGTGACTTCAGGCGGTCGCTCAGCTGATGCAGATCGAGGAGATTCTGACGATCCATGGCCAGGATCAGGTCGAAACGGCTGAAATCGCGGGAATGAACCTGACGGGCGCGCAGCATGGAAATATCGATGCCCCGTTCCGCCGCCGCCGCAACGGAGCGCGGATCCGGCGGTTCCCCCGCATGGATGCCGCTGGTACCGGCGGAATCGATATCGAAGTGCCGCCCCGCCTCCGCCTGCTTTGTCAGGTGACGGAACACCCCCTCGGCGGAAGGGCTGCGGCAGATATTGCCGTAACAGACGAAAAGGACCTTATGACGATACATCGCTGTTTTCCGGCACAACCCGTACTTCACACAAAGCCGTTTACCATACTTGCCCGATAATAACGCAAATCACTCCTCACGGCGGGGCAAAAATACGTCAAGTCGCGATTTTCTTCATGAGAGGCGCATATTATGCCTGTTCTCATGACCGTCCGATCTGGTATAAACCGCGCCATGCCGGAGCTGTCGAAAAATCCCCTTATCTGTGCGCTGGATACGGTCGATATCGCCAGGGCGCGCCGTCTGCGCGATGCCGTCGCCGCCCATGTCGGCGCCTTCAAGATCGGTCTGGAATTCTTCACCATACATGGCGCCGCAGGGGTGGAGAAAATCCTGACGGCGGATGATGCGCTGTTTCTCGATCTGAAATTCCACGACATCCCCAATACGGTAGCCGGTGCCGTGCGCGCCGCAGTGGAAAGGCTGCATCCGGCGATCCTCGATGTCCATGCCGCAGGCGGGGCGACCATGATGCGCGCCGCCAGCGAAGCCGCGGCACAGACGGCAGAACAAACCGGCATCACCCGGCCTGAGATGCTGGCGGTAACGGTGCTGACCAGCATGGATGTCCGCTCACTTGAGGAAACGGGCATTTCCCGCCCGGTGGCGGATCAGGTCGGCGCACTTGGCCGCCTCGCCCGCGAGGCCGGACTCGACGGTGTGGTCTGCAGCGGCCATGAAATCGCCCTTCTGCGCCGGAAATGCGGACGGGATTTCCGCCTGCTGACGCCCGGCATCCGCCCTCAGGGTGTGGCAAGGGGCGATCAGAAACGGGTGATGAGCCCGGCAGAGGCAGTTTCAGCGGGCGCCGACTATCTCGTGATCGGCCGGCCCATCACCGCCGCGCCCGATCCGGAGGCCGCCGCGGCCGCCATCGCCGCTGAAATCACCGCGGCAAAGACCCCGGCGGTGGCATAATGGTCAAGGCGAAGATCTGCGGTCTGTCGGAGCCGGTCAGCCTGCGCGCCGCCATCGATGCCGGCGCCGATGCGGTCGGTTTCGTCTTTTTCCCCCCCTCTCCGCGGGCGGTCGATGCCGAAAGGGCGGCGGAACTGGCAGGGCTGGCGGAAAATGCCATGCGCGTCGGCCTGTTCGTTGAACCGGATGATGAGACCCTGGAAACAATCCTGAAAACGGTACCGCTTGACCTGCTGCAGCTGCACGGAAAAGAAACGCCGGACCGGGTGGCAGAAATCCGCCGCAATACCGGCCTGCCGGTCATGAAGGCCGTCAGCCTGCGCACCGCCGCCGATCTTGATGCCGTCCCCGCCTATGAGGAAAAGGCCGACTGGCTGCTGTTCGATGCCAAACCCCCTGCCGGTGCCGGCCTGCCGGGCGGCAATGGTGTCAGCTTCGACTGGCGCCTGCTGCAAAACCGCCGATGGCGGTGCCCGGTGATGCTTTCGGGCGGGCTGGATGCGGCCAATCTGGCCGAGGCGGTGGCGATCACCGGTATCGGCTGGGTCGATGTGTCTTCCGGCGTCGAAAGCGCACCGGGACAAAAGGACATCGGCAGGATCCGGGACTTCCTGCGCATCGCGCACGGTCTGGAGGGCACGCCCCCGGCCGCAGAAAAAGAGACATAGACCATGCAGAAACCCAATTCGTACCGCAGCGGCCCCGATGATCAGGGGCATTTCGGCATCTATGGCGGCCGTTATGTCGCCGAAACCCTGATGCCGCTGATACTGGAACTGGAAGCCGCATACAAGGATGCCAGGGATGACCCGGCCTTCACCGCCGAAATGGACGGTTTCATGCGCGATTTCGTCGGCCGGCCAAGCCCGCTTTATTTCGCCGAGCGGATGACGGAGCATTTCGGCGGCGCGCAGATCTGGTTCAAGCGCGAGGAGCTCAATCATACCGGCGCACACAAGATCAACAACTGCATCGGTCAGATCCTGCTGGCCCGGCGCATGGGCAAGAAGCGCATCATCGCCGAGACCGGCGCCGGACAGCACGGCGTGGCCACCGCGACGGTGGCGGCGCGTTTCGGCCTGCCCTGCGTGATCTATATGGGGGCGGTGGATATCGAACGCCAGCGTCCGAATGTTTTCCGCATGAAACTGCTGGGCGCCGAGGTGGTGGCGGTCGAATCCGGCTCGCGCACCCTCAAGGACGCCATGAACGAGGCCCTGCGTGACTGGGTGGCCAATGTCGATGATACC
>CAYXDL010000034.1:5796-11208 GCA_964463775.1 uncultured Hyphomicrobiales bacterium | reverse complement strand
TTGTTTCTGATGCCCTACGGGCTGCGCAACGTGCGGGAAATGAACACCGAATGGCGTTCATCCTTCGCTTCGGCCCTGATACAGGAAGGCGTGTTCAATGCCGTGCGCAACGGGCTGACCGTCTATATCCGCGAACGCGGCAGCGACGGCACCTTCCGCGGCATTCTGGTGCATGACAGCCGCAATCCCGACCGGCCGGTGACCTATATGGCCGAAAGCGGGCGCCTGACCTTTACGGACAAGGGGCCGCAATTCGCCATGGTCAAGGGCAACAGGCAGGAAATCGACCGCAACGGCAATGGGCTGAACCTGTTGTATTTCGACAGCTATGTCATGGATCTTTCCAGCTTTACCGAAGGGGGCGGAAAACGCTGGCGCAAGCCGAGCGAACGCTATCTGCACGAATTGCTCTGGCCGGAAAACACCGACGAGGCACGGCGCAACGCCTGGGCCCTGCTGGTGGAGGCCAATCGCCGGCTGATGATACCGCTTTATGCCTTCGCACTGGCCGCCATTGCGATCGCCAGCGTGCTGACGGGCGAATTCAACCGCAAGACCCAGATATCGCGCATTGCCGCCACCGGCCTGACCGGCTTTGCCGTCATGGCCAGCGGCTTCGGGCTGATCCAGGCGGCGATCAAGCTGCCCTGGCTGCTGAATCTGGTCTATGTGCACCTGGCCCTGTCGGTTGCCGTGCCCTTGTTCATTCTGTACCGCAGCCATCACCGACGCCCCATCCCCGCCACTGCCATCGATGAGGGGGAGGCCGCCTGATGCGCCTGTCCTGGACCCTGTCCTATTATTTCGGCAAGCATTTTCTGCTGGCCCTGGGCACGGTGATCGCCGTGCTTGCCGGGCTTGCCTTCCTGATCGACCTGGTCGAGGTTCTGGGCCGGACCAGCGGCAAGGAACAGGCCGGTTTCGGCGTGGTGATGAAGCTTGCCATCCTGCAGATGCCGATGCTGCTGGAACGCATCGCCCCCTTTGCCGCACTGTTCGGCGCCCTTCTCAGCCTGGTCCGCCTGAACGCCAGTTCCGAAGTGGTGGTGGCACGCGCCGCCGGTTTCTCGGTCTGGCAGATCCTGCTGCCGCTGCTCAGCCTGTCTCTTTTGATCGGGGTTTTCATGGTCGGGGTTTTCAATCCGGTCACCGCCGTCACCTACAGCCAGTATGAACAACTGCAGGACAAATATCTGCGCGGCAAGTCGCGGCTGGTTGCCGTTTCCGAAAAGAACGGGCTGTGGCTGCGCGAGAATACGGGCAGCGGCCGCTATGTCCTGCATGCGGGCCGCGTTTCCGACCAGGGCGCACGGCTGGAGGATGTGATCATCTTCAATTTCGGCGCCGATGACAGTTTCATCGACCGCATCGATGCCCGTCAGGCCCTGCTGAGCAACGGCACATGGCAATTGTCCGATGTGCTGAAAACCGCACCCGGCCGTCAGGCGCGGCGCCTGAAGGAACTGCGCGTCGGCACATCGCTGACGCCGGAACAGATCATGGAAAGCGTCGCCTCACCCTTCACCCTGTCCTTCTGGGAGCTGCCCTCCTTCATCAATACGCTGGAAAAGGCCGGTTTCGCCAATGTCAAGCATCGGCTCCGCTGGCAGGGGCTGCTGGCCTTCCCGCTGCTGCTGACGGCGATGGTGCTGATCGCCGCCACCTTCGCCCTGCGCTTCAACAAGCGCAAGGGCGGTATTCTGTGGATGCTGGGCGGCTGTGTCCTGACCGGGTTTTTCGTCTTCCTTTTTTCCAACATCGTCTATAGTTCTGCCCTGCATGGCGGGCTGCCGGTCCTTCTCGGCGCCTGGTCGCCGGCCATCGTTTCCGCCATGATCGGCGGCGCCTTGTTGTTCCACCTCGAAGACGGATGATGCCGCCGATGCCTGCCCGCCGTATCCGCATCCCCCGCCATACGATGCTGAGCTGTGCCCTGGTTCTGGCACTCGGGCTTCATGCGGCGCAGACACGTGCCCAGATTTCCCTGCCCGACGGCATCCCCGCCCTGATCCAGGCCGAGGAAATGACCTATGACCGCGAGCTGGGCACGGTACAGGCACGCGGCAAGGTCGAAATCACCCAGGGGGAGCGGACGCTTCTGGCTGACCGCGTCACCTATAACCAGAAGACGGACACGGTGATTGCCTCGGGCAATGTGGTGCTGATGGAACCCGGCGGCGATGTGCTGTTCGCCGAATATGTCGAACTGAAGGACGGCTTCAAGGAAGGCATCGTCAACGGCATCCGGGTGTTGTTTTCCGACAAGTCCCGCCTGGCCGCATCGGTCGCCATCCGTACCGGCGGGCGCAGAACCGTCATGGAAAAGGCGGTATATTCCCCTTGCCGCACCTGCCGGGAGAACCCGGACCGACCGCTGCTGTGGCAACTGAAGGCCCGCAAGGTCACCCATGATCAGGTGAAAAAGAGCGTCGTTTATGAGGATGCGCGCCTCGAATTCTTCGGCGTGCCCGTGGCCTATACGCCTTATTTCTCGCATCCCGATCCGACAGTGAAGCGGCGCAGTGGTTTTCTTGCCCCCTCCTTCGCCTCCTCCGACGAGTTGGGCGCGCAGATCACCATCCCTTATTACTGGGCCATCGCCCCGAACCGCGATGCCACGATCAGCCCGCGCCTGACCTCTTCGGAAGGGCTGGTGCTCGGCGGCGAATACCGCGAACGCACATTTACCGGACAGTACAGTTTTGACGGCTCCGTCACCTATGTCGATGAACGCGACGCCAACAACAACAAGACAGGCGATCAGATCTTCCGCGGCCACCTGTTCGGCACCGGTAATTTCGCCCTGAACGATCAGGCGCAATGGGGATTCGACCTGGCGCGTGCCTCCGACGACACCTATCTGCAGCGTTACGACATCAGCAGTGCCGATGTGCTGCGCAACCGACTGTATGTCGAGGCGATCAACGGCCGCAACTACGCTGCGGCCAATGCCTATTACTTCCAGGATCTGCGCCTTGGCAACAGCGCCGGACAGACACCGATCGTCCTGCCCCAGCTCATCTACCGGCGGGAAAGCGAACCCAGCATCCGCGGCGGCATCCTCGGCTTCGGCGCCGAAACCACAGCCATACAGCGGCGCGCCGGCACCGATACGCGGCGTTTCTCGCTCCAGGCGGACTGGACATTGCCGATTACGACCAATGCCGGGGAAATCTATACCCTGACGGCGCTGCTGCGCGGCGATCTGTACTGGATCAACGACTTTGACAGCAATGGCGACGGCAATGGCGAAAACAGCCTTGTCGGTCGTCTGCTGCCGCAGGTGGCGCTGGAATGGCGCTATCCCTTCATCCGCTCTCAGGGCACGATCCGCCAGACCGTCGAGCCGGTTGTCTCCGTCGTCGCCAGCCCGAGCAACATCAACAATGACGACATCCCGAACGAGGATTCGCAGAGCATCGAATTCGACGACACCAATCTGTTCAGCCTGAACCGCTACAGCGGCGCCGACCGCCAGGATGACGGCAGCCGCATCAATTACGGCCTGCGCCTGGCCGCCTATGGTCACAGCGGCGGCTACAGTTCCGCCTTCATCGGTCAGAGCTTCCGCTTCACCAATGCCGACAGCTTCGATGCGGGCAGCGGCCTGAACGATCGCCTTTCCGATGTTGTCGGCCATGTGACCGTGGCGCCCAATGCGCTTTTCAACGTCAATTTCCGTTTCCGCCTCGATCCGGCGCGGCTGTCCCTGCGGCGCAATGAAAGCGAACTTCTCGCCGGGCCGGAGGATTACCGCCTTGGCGTTTCCTATGTCCGCCTCGCCCGGGAGCTGACGGCGGACAACCAGCAAAGCCGCGAGGAGATATCGGCAAGGACGCGGCTGAAAATCTATGATAACTGGTATCTGAATGCGAATTACCGCCGGGATCTGTCAGATAACGGCGGTACGATCAATTCCGGTGTCGGACTGCAGTTCCTGAACGAATGCCTTGATTTTTCCGTATTCTTCAAGAAAGACTTCACCCGGGACCGCGATGTCGAGCCATCGACAACTTTCGGGGTAAGGATCAAATTCAAAACTCTGGGCTAATCTATTGTATCATATGAGAAAAACAACCTTAATATTAACGATCCTGTCTCTGGCGCTGATCGGCAGCGCCCTGGCAATGACAGCGGTTTCCGGCATGGCCCGCGCCCAGGAGGAACGCATCGCCGCCATTGTCAATGACGACGTTATTTCGGCCTATGATATTGCCCAGCGCGAGGCCCTGGTCATCACCTCGGCCCAGCTTCCGGATGACGAGGCCACCCGAAGGCGCATCCGTCCCGAGGTTGTCCGCACCCTGATCAACGAAGCCCTGCAGCTTCAGGAAGCCAGGAAAATGAACATCAAGGTCAGCGATGAGGAACTGGCCCTGGCTGTGGATGACCTGGAGCGGCGCAACAAGATGGCCAAGGGACAGATCTTCCGGATTCTCTCCCGTGCCGGTATCGACAAGGCAACCCTGCTGCGCCAGCTGCGCGCCGAAATTGCCTGGGGCAAGGTCATTCGCCGCCGTTTCGGCGCCCGGGCGCAGGTCAGCGAGGACGAGATCGATCAGAAACTGGCCGAGATCAGGTCCCGCGCGGGCAAGGAGGAATATCTGATCGACGAGATCTTCATCCCCTATGACCGGGCCTCGACCCAGGCGGAAACCGTGGCCAGCGCCAGGCGCCTGATCAGGGAATTGCGCCAGGGCGCCAGCTTCGCCGAACTCGCCCGCCAGTTCAGTCAGGGCCTGTCCGCCAAACAGGGGGGCAGCATCGGATGGATTCTGCCGGAACAGCTGGCACCGGAACTGGCCCGGGCGATCCGGGGGGCTGAAATCGGCGCGATCAAGGGGCCGGTGGTCACGCCTTCGGGTGTTTATGTTCTCAAGATCAGCAACCGGCGCAAGATCCTCGGCAAGGATCTGTCCAAGAGCAGGATAAAACTGTCGCAGGTTGTTCTTCCCCTGCCGAAAAACCCCGGCAAGGAAGACATCAGAAGCCAGCTTGCCCTGGCGCGGGAAATCCGTGCCAGCCTGTCAAGCTGCGAGGACATTGACAAGATTGCCGGCAAGATGGGCGACAAGGATTCCGGTTCCGTCGGCACCCTGATCGTCGGCCAGTTGCCGGCAGAAATCCGCCGGGTGGTGATCAACATGAAGGCTGGCGATGTCAGCAAGCCGATCCTGTCCAAAACCGATGTCCGCCTGCTGATGGTTTGTGAACGCACCGACCCCAAGGCCGCGCCGCTGCCAAGCCGCGAGCAGATCCGCACCCGTCTTCTGGGCACCAAACTCGCCCGCATGGCCCAGCGCTATCTGCGCGACCTGCGCCGGGATGCGGTCATCGAATTCAGATGACACCGCCTGCGATCAGCCCCCTGGCCGTGACCATGGGTGAACCGGCGGGAATCGGCGGAGAAAT
>CAYXDL010000034.1:0-5786 GCA_964463775.1 uncultured Hyphomicrobiales bacterium | reverse complement strand
AAAGCCTGGCAGGCGCTGCGCCATGATGGCCCGCCCTTCTTCGTCATCGACTGGCCCGAACGGCTGGAGAGCATGGCACGCGGTAATGGCCCTGCCGTGCCGGTCAGGGCCATCACCTCTGCCCAGGAAGCGGCTGCCGTATTTACCACGGCCCTTCCCGTACTGCCCCTTTCCGCCGCGCCCGTCGCAAGGCCGGGGCAGGTGCAGGGTCATGACGCGCCGCTGATACTGGAATCCATAGACCGCGCGGTCGCCCTGGCCTGCGCCGGACAGGCGGGGGCTGTCGTCACCAATCCCATTGCCAAGAAAAGCCTGTATGATCACGGCTTCAGCCATCCCGGCCATACGGAATATCTCAGCCATCTCGATGGCGGGCGGATGGCGGTGATGATGCTGTCCTGTGCGACGCTGAAGGTTGTCCCCGCGACCATCCATATTCCCCTTGCCGGGGTGGCGGCACAGCTGTCACGGCCGTTGCTGGAGAAGATCTTCACCATTCTGGATAGGGATCTGAGACAGCGTTTCGCCATCGCCGCCCCGCGCATTGCCGCTGCCGGGCTCAATCCCCATGCCGGAGAAGGCGGCGCCATCGGCCGGGAGGAAAGCACCATCATAACCCCTGCCATTGAAGCGGCACGCGCCGCCGGCATCGATGTCACCGGCCCCTGGCCTGCCGATACGCTGTTTCATGAAGAAGCGCGCCGGCGTTACGATGCCGCCGTCTGCATGTATCACGATCAGGCGCTGATCCCGATCAAGACCCTCGACTTCCATCATGGTGTCAACGTCACCCTGGGGCTGAGCTTCATCCGCACATCGCCTGATCACGGCACTGCCCTGGATCTGGCGGGAACGGGGCGGGCACGGGCCGACAGCCTGATTGCCGCCATTCTCACCGCTGCCGAAATGGCGCGCAATGAGGATCGCCTTCACCATGGCTGAGCCCGGCGACGCCCTTCCCCCCCTGCGCGAAGTCATCGCCCGGCACGACCTTGCCGCCCGCAAGGGGCTGGGGCAGCATTTTCTCCTCGATCTCAATCTGACGCGGCGGATCGCGCGCCATGCCGGCATCGATGCCGGCGATGAGGTGGTGGAGATCGGCCCCGGACCCGGCGGGCTGACCCGGGCGCTGCTGGAAACCCCCTGCAGACGCGTCACCGCGATTGAACGCGATCCCCGCTGCCTTGAGGCCCTCGCCCCCCTTGCCGCCGCTTATGGAGAGCGCTTGCGCCTGATCGGGGGCGATGCCCTCTGCATTGATGAAACCACCCTGTGCGAGGGGCCCGTGCGCATTGTCGCCAACTTGCCTTACAATATCGCCACCGCCCTGCTGGTGAACTGGCTGAAACGGGTGGAGCGCATCGCCTCGATGACCCTGATGTTCCAGCGCGAGGTGGCCGAACGCATTGCCGCCCGGCCGCGCAGTAAGGCCTATGGGCGCCTGTCGGTCATGAGCCAGTGGCTGTGCGAAACCCGCATCCTGTTCGATATCGATCCGCGGGCCTTTACCCCGCCGCCCAAGGTGGTTTCCAGCGTGATCGACCTGCGCCCGCGCACGAATGTGCAGCCCGCACCCTTCGATCTGATGGAGGAAGTCGTTGCCGCCGCCTTTTCCCAACGGCGCAAGATGCTGCGTAAATCCCTGAATGGCCTGGGCATGGATTCCCGTGCGCTGCTGGATATGGCCGGAATTGCCGAAACAAAGCGGGCCGAGGAACTTGACACCGGTGACTTCTGCGCCCTGGCCCGCGCGCTGGAGGTTATCCGGCGGGGATGATCAGGGTACGGGTTCCTCGCGCAGTTCGCGCACGAAATCGACCAGGCCTGTCTGCCTGTGGCGGCGAAGGCGTTCGGCTTCGAGAATCGAACGCACCTGCGACAGGCAGAAATCGACATCGTCGTTGATGACGACATAATCATATTCCGCCCAGTGGCTGATTTCATCCGATGCCTTGGCCATGCGCCGGGCCACGACGTCCTCACTGTCCTGGGCCCGTCTGAGCAAGCGTTCCTTCAGCGCCGCCTTGCTGGGCGGCAGGATGAAAACGCTGACCAGATCATCGCGGGCCTTTTGCGCCAGTTGCTGGGTTCCCTGCCAGTCGATATCGAAGAGAATGTCCCGCCCTGCCGCCAGGGCCTCCTGAACGGGGCCGGCCGGGGTACCGTAATAATGATCGAACACCTTCGCGTGTTCCAGCAGCGCCCCATCGGCAGCGAGACGGCCGAATTCCTCATCGGAAACAAAAAAATAATCGACACCGTCGCGTTCCGCCGGCCGGGGGGGACGTGTCGTCGCCGATACCGATATCGCCAGATTGTCATCCAGTTCCAGCAACCGCCGGGAAATGGTGGTTTTTCCTGCACCGGAGGGCGAGGAGAGAACCAGCATCAGCCCCCGCCGTTCAATTTTGCCGATGGTCATCGCATCCTCATCCGCACCTTGTCTTTCCGCGCTTCTATAGTCCGGATCCGCCCCTGCCTTCAAAGAAAAAACATCTCCGGAAACAGAAAGACGCACCTCCGGAAGGGAAGCATCACTCTATATTCTGCACCTGCTCGCGAATCCGGTCGACAATGCCCTTGATGGCCAGCCCCGCCCGGGTCAGTTCCAGAACCTGCGCCTTGGAACAGATGGTATTGGCCTCACGGTTGAATTCCTGGCACAAAAAATCGAATTTCCGCCCGATCGCCCCGCCCTGCTCCAGCAGCTCACGCGCCGCCGCCACATGGGCCTGCAGCCGGTCCAGCTCCTCGCGGATATCGGCCTTGACCGCCAGCAGGGCCACTTCCTGGGCCAGGCGGTCCTCGCTGACCGTATTATCGGCACCGATTTCAGCCAAAAGCCGGTTCAGCTTATCGCGGATCGCCGCCGGTTGCCCCACTGCCGCCGCCGCGGCTTCGGCGCATTCGCGTTCCAGCTCGTCCAGCAGGCCGGAGATCACCGCCAGCAGCGCCGCACCCTCACGGCCGCGGACGTCATTGAGGTCGCGCACGGCCTCCTCCAGGGTCAGCAGCATGGCCTCCTCCAGAGCCTTGCGTTCCTCATCATCGAGAATGTTCTCATCGGGTTCGACAACGCCGCGTATGGCCAGCAGGCCGTCGAGGCGGGCCTGCACCACACCGGGGCGTCCCTCGAAATCGACACAGATGCGGCAAAGCTGATCGAGCAGCACATCATTGATGCGATAGGCCGTCTGACCGCCCGCATCGGTAAAATTCAGCGCGGCGCTGACATTGCCGCGCCCGAGATGACGGGTAATGATCTGGCGGCCTTCACGGTCGATACGCTCGAAACCCGCGGGCAGGCGCATGCGGATATCGAGATTGCGGCCGTTGACGCTGCGGATTTCCCAACTCCATTCAAAGCGGTCACTGGCACCGCGGGCGCGGGAAAACCCCGTCATGCTGTTGATCATGATGACCCAATCCTTGCGAAAATGACGCCGATCCGACACATTGGCCACAATGACGGCGCGGACCCTTTCTCCGGCACCATAGCGTCAGCGCCCGTCATCAACAAGGACGAGCAATGAATGATCCGCACCATATCCTGATCACCGGCGCCTCCAGCGGAATCGGCGCCGCCCTGGCACGGGAATATGCCATGAACGGTATCCGGCTTTCCTTGGGCGGGCGCGATGCTACCCGTCTGCAGACTGTGGCGGCGCATTGCCGTGCCCTTGGCGCCGATGTGGAGGAAAGCGTGATCGATGTCCGCGATGACACGGCCATGCGCGAATGGATCACGGCATGCTGGCAACGCCGGCCCATTGACCTGATCATCGCCAATGCCGGCATCGCCCTTGCCACCGGCGGACCGGCGGAAATGGAGGAACGTACGCGTGAAATCTTCGCCGTGAATGTGGATGGGGTTCTGAACACGATCTTTCCCGTTCTTCCCGCCATGTGCGAGCGCCGCCAGGGCCAGATCGCCATTGTCAGTTCACTGGCCGGGTTCAGGGGCATGCCCTCCGCCCCCGCCTACAGCGCCAGCAAGGCGGCGGTCAAAGCCCTTGGTGAAGGCTTGCGCGGCCGCCTGCGCCCTTATGGGGTCGCCGTGAACGTCATCACGCCGGGATTCGTGAAAAGCCGCATTACCGGTGCCAATAATTTTCCCATGCCCCTGCTGATGGAGGCCGATGCCGCCGCCCGGCGCATCCGCAGGGGGCTGGCCCGCAACCGGGGACGCATCGCCTTTCCGCGGCGCCTTCATGCGGTGGTCTGGCTGCTTTCCTGCCTGCCTGACCGGCTGGCCGGGCGCCTCCTTGGCGGCATGCCGAAGAAATAAACGACAGGCGCACCGCAAAGATTACCGGGCACTGCCCGGAAGCTCAGCCCGCTTTCTTCAGCCGACGCCATTTCAGCACATTGCGGTTGTGCTCCTTCAGGCTGCGGGCAAAAACATGCCCGCCGCTGCCATCGGCAACGAAATACAGATAAGATGTGCTGGCCGGATGCAGCGCCGCCAGCAGGGCCGCACGGCCGGGGTTGGAGATCGGCGTCGGCGGCAGACCGGCAATGACATAGGTGTTATGCGGCATCGGCTGGCGCAGGTCACGGCTGCGCAGGGCACGGCCCAGCGCGCCGCGCCCTTTGGTCAGACCATAGATGACTGTCGGATCCGACTGCAGGCGCATGCCCTTTTTCAGGCGGTTGTAAAAAACCGAGGCGATGACGGGCATTTCAGCCTCATTCCCCGCCTCCATCTGTATCAGGGAGGCCATGATCACCGCCTGTTCCGGGCTCTTCAGCGGCAGCCCCTTCGCGCGGGCGGGATAAAGCGCCTCCAGCTCCGCGCGCATCTTGCGCCGCATTCTCTCCAGCAGGCCGGCGCGGCTGTCGCCATAGCTGTAGAAATAGGTGGTCGGAAACAGGCTGCCTTCAGGCGGCACGTCACCCGGATCGCCGCGCAGGGCATCATTGGCACGCAGGGCCGCAACGATCTGATAGGATGTCCAGCCTTCCGGGATGGTCAGCTTGCGCACCACCACATCGCCATCGGCCAGTTTCGTGATCACCTGGCGCAATGTCACCGCCGGAGAAAAGGCATATTCCCCCGGGCGCAGCGCCCGCGCGCGCCCCAGATAACGGGCGGCGAGACGGAAAAGAACGGCATTGCGCACCACGCCCGCGGCCTGAAGCCGCGTGGCGATCGCTCTGGCACCACTGCCCGGTTCAAGCAGGACGATACGTTCCTGCGACAGCGGACCGGGCTGATCGAGTTCACGAATGAATGCCCATGCGGCAATGGCCGCCAAAGCGGCCAGCCCCCCCGCCAGAAGCGCTACTCTGGCGAAGGCGCGCATCGGTCAGTTATAGCGGCGGAACACCAGGCTGGCATTGGTGCCACCGAAACCGAAGGAATTCGAAAGCACGGCATCGACCCTGCGTTCCCGTGCCTCATGGGGCACCAGATCGATCCCCTCACAATCATCATCCGGATCGTCGAGGTTCAGGGTCGGCGGCAGAACGTTATCGCGCATGGCCAGAATGGAGAAAATCGCCTCCACCGATCCGGCCGCACCCAGAAGATGCCCGATCGCCGATTTGGTCGAGGACATGCAGAGATTGTCCGCATCGGCACCGAACAGGCGCTTCACCGCCTTCAGCTCGATGACATCGCCGCGCGGCGTCGAGGTGCCGTGCGCATTGACATAGCCGATATCCGAAAGGGGGATACCCGCCCGCTTCACCGCCGCCTGCATGGCACGGTAAGCGCCATCGCCATCCTCGGAGGGTGCGGTGATATGATAGGCATCGCCCGAGAGGCCATAACCGACGATTTC
>CAYXDL010000033.1:0-11725 GCA_964463775.1 uncultured Hyphomicrobiales bacterium | reverse complement strand
CGCCATTGCCCGCGATGTTCAGGCCGGACGTCTGCGGCCGGAGGATATTGACGAGGCGGTATTCGCCGCCCGTCTGCAGACCGGGGATATTCCCGATCCCGACATGATCCTGCGCACCAGCGGCGAACAGCGGCTGAGCAATTTCCTGCTGTGGCAGGCGGCCTATGCCGAATTTGTCTTCACTGACACGCTGTGGCCGGATTTCAGCCGCCGCAATCTTGAAGAGGCGATCGAGGAGTTCCGCCGCCGCGAACGCCGTTATGGTGCCCGCCCGGATGATTGATACCGGTTCAGGGCTGTTCAAGCGCAGCGCATCGGCGGTGGTGATGATCCCCGCCGCGCTTGGTATCATATATCTCGGCGGTCTGCCCTTTTATGCCTTTCTCGGCATCGTCTGGGCCCTGCTGGCTCATGAATGGCACGGGATGCCTTCCCGGGCGCGGGCGCGCATCCGGTATCCGGGCGGCTGGCAGCGACTGGCCTACCGTGCCCTTTATGTTCTCTATGCTCTCACCCCCCTCTCGGCCTCTCTGCTGGACGGGAGGGGAATGGCCGGATCCGCATCTTTCGCGGCATTTCTTGTTCTGCCGGCGGCCATCATGCTGTTCCTGCAGCCGTTTATGCTTGTTTATGGCAAATATTCCCCGGATGAGAGGGGATTGACGGCATGGATCCTTCTCGGCTTCCTGTACAGCGCCCCGACCATCCTGTCCCTGGTCTTTCTGCGTGAATATCATGGCCCTTTCATGATCTTCTGGCTGTTCGCCGTGGTCTGGGGGACGGATATCGGTGCCTATTTCACCGGCAGGCGGCTGGGCGGGCCGAAACTGGCCCCAAGGATCAGCCCGAACAAGACATGGTCGGGTTTTTTCGGCGGAATCCTGTGGGCGGTGATCGCTGCGGCAGCGGTGGCGGCGCTGAGCGGCTATTCAGTCGGGGCCTCGCTGTGGGGGGGCGTGGTCCTGTCGATTGTGTCCCAGTTTGGCGATCTGTATGAATCCTTCATCAAGCGTAAACTGGACGTGAAGGATTCCGGCTCCATCATTCCCGGACATGGTGGTATTCTTGATCGGGTGGATGGCCTGCTGTTCGCGGCGCCTGTAATGGCGCTGGCGGTTTATTACGGCGTGCTCCGCCTGTAGGGCGAAGAAGGATAAGGATTTTTTCATGCCTCTAGCATCGCTGGCTGATATGCCCGCCCCGGATCGGGCGAAGCGGGTCAAACGGGTCAGCATTCTCGGCTCCACGGGTTCGATCGGCTGCAATACGGTCGATCTGCTGGAACGTAACCGTCCGGCCTATGATGTCGTGGCACTGACGGCCAATCGCGATGTGCCCACGCTCGCCCGTCAGGCCCGCGCCCTGCGGGCCGAGGTGGCGGTGATTGCCGATGACAGCCTCTATCCCGCCCTGAAGGAAGCCCTGGCCGGAAGCGGTGTCGAGGCGGCGGCCGGGGTGAATGCCCTGAACGAGGCGGCCGCGCGTCCCTGCGACTGGCTGATGGCGGCGATTATCGGTTATGCCGGTCTTGGCCCGACCCTGTCGGCAATCCGTCAGGGTCATGTGGTGGCGCTGGCGAACAAGGAAAGTTTGGTCTGTGCCGGTGATCTTTTCATCAATGAGGCCCGCCGCCATGGCGCAAGGCTCTTACCGGTGGATTCGGAACACAACGCCATTTATCAGGTGATGGACTTCGACCATCCCGAACGGATCGCAAAAATCACCCTTACGGCATCGGGCGGGCCGTTCCGCACCCTGCGGCGCGAGGAAATGGCCCGTGTAACCCCTGCACAGGCGGTGGCGCATCCCAACTGGCGCATGGGGGCGAAAATCTCGGTGGATTCCGCCACCATGATGAATAAGGGGCTGGAGGTGATCGAGGCCTATCACCTTTTCCCGGTCGGTGTGGACCAGCTTGACGTGCTGGTGCATCCGCAATCGGTCATTCATTCCATGGTGTTCTATGTGGATGGTTCGGTGCTGGCGCAGCTCGGCAGTCCTGACATGCGCACGCCGATTGCCTATACGCTTGCCTGGCCGGACCGCATGGAAACGCCGGCGGAGCGGCTGGATCTGGCGAAGCTGGGGCAACTGACCTTCGAGGCCCCGGATGAGGATCGTTTTCCCGCCCTGGCGCTGGCGCGGCGCGCATTGCATGAGGGCGGATCGGTGCCGGTGGTGCTGAATGCCGCCAATGAGGAGGCCGTGGCGGCTTTTCTTGCCGGAGATATCGGTTTCCTTAATATTGCCGAAATTGTCGCGCGTAGTCTCGATGCGTTTTCCCCCCATGTTCCGGCCAGTCTGGAGGAGGTGGAGGAAATCGATGCGCAGGCGCGCCGGGTGGCGCAGGGTTTCATAGCAGCAGGTAAGTGAGATAATGGAAATTCTTTCCGGTTTCGTGGGGTATGCGCTGCCGTTTCTGGTGGTGCTGACCGTTCTGGTTTTCGTCCATGAAATGGGACATTACCTGGTGGCCCGCTGGTGCGGTGTCGATGTCGAGGTGTTTTCGATCGGTTTCGGACGCGAGATCTTCGGCTTCAACGACAAATCGGGCACGCGCTGGCGCCTCAGCATGATTCCTTTCGGCGGTTACGTGAAATTTGCCGGTGATGCGGGTGCCGCCAGTGAGATGGTGCCCGATCTCGAAAGCATTCCTGAAGAAAAGCGCGGCGGCATTTTTCATTTCAAGCCGCTGCACCAGCGCGCCGCCGTGGTGGCGGCCGGACCATTGGCTAATTTTCTGTTCGCCATTGTCGTTTTCGCCATCATGTTCGCCACCATCGGCCGCCCCTATACGCCGCCGGTGGTCGATCAGGTCATGGAAGGCAGCGTTGCCGAGGCGGCGGGCTTTCGCAAGGGGGACCGTATTGTCGAAATCTCCGGCAAGCCCATCGAACGTTTCGAGGATATTCAGAACGTCGTGCGCCTCAATCTTGGCGAACCGCTGGAATTCGTGGTGCTGCGTGACGGTGCGCGCGTGACCCTTCCCGCCACCCCGCGGGTGGTGGAAATGACGGATCGCTTCGGCAATGTCTATCGTGTCGGCCAGCTCGGCATTGCGGTGATGGCACGCGACTATGCCGTGCTTTCACCCCTGAAGGCCGTGGCCGCGGCGGTGGAGCAGACCTATTCTGTCACGGCGACCACCCTGGGCGCTGTTGGCCAGATGATCACCGGCACTCGTTCATCCGATGAATTGCGCGGCCCGCTCGGCATCGTGCAGCTTTCCGGCCAGGCGGCGCAGGTCGGCGTTGCCTCGGTCATTCAGTTCATGGCCTTTTTGTCGATCAGCCTGGGTCTGATCAACCTGTTTCCCGTTCCGATGCTGGACGGCGGGCACCTTTTGTTCTATGCCATTGAAGCCGTGAGGGGGAAACCGCTGGGCGAAAAATCCATGGAATATGGATTTCGCGTCGGTCTTGCGTTAATTCTGGCCCTCATGGTGTTCGCGACGTGGAATGATCTGGTTCAGTTCCGGATCGTCGATGCGGTGCGCAGTTTCTTTTCGTGAGTTTCAGGTCCCTGTTTCAGGATATTGGATTTGCTCTTTCTGTTTCATCCCCGCCTGTTTCCGCATCGCGCCGTCATGGCCGCCTTCATGCTGCTGCTGGCCGTGCCGTTTATCGTGGCTGCCCCGCGCCAGGCCGTGGCGCAGGCGGTGGTCGCCGGCATCGATGTGGAGGGCAACCAGCGTATCGAGGCGGAGACGATCCGTTCCTATATGCGCATTGCCCCGGGGGATCCCTTCGATGCGGCGAAGATCAACCAGTCGCTGAAATCCCTTTATGCCACCGGCCTGTTTGCCGATGTACGCATTCGCCGTAAGGGTGACCGGCTGCTGGTATCGGTGGTGGAGAACCCGATCATCAACCAGGTTGCCTTTGAGGGCAACCGCCGTCTGACCGATGAAATCCTTCTGCAGGAAGTGCAGCTTCGTCCGCGCAGCGTGTTCTCGCGCTCCAAGGTGCAGAGCGATGTGCAAAGGCTGCTGCAGATCTACCGGCGCAACGGGCGTTTCGCCGCCGTGGTCGAACCCAAGGTGATCCAGCTGCCGCAGAACCGCATCGATCTGGTCTATGAGATCAAGGAAGGTCCCGTCACCGGCATCAAGCGGATCCGTTTCGTCGGTAACCGCGCCTTTTCCGACGGGCGGCTGCGCCGGGTGATTCTGACCAAGGAAAGCCGCTGGTACCGCTTCTTCTCCTCCGATGACAATTACGATCCCGACAGGCTGACCTTCGATCGCGAATTGCTGCGGCGCTTCTATCTGTCGAACGGTTATGCCGATTTCCGCGTTGTCTCGGCGGTGGCCGAACTGGCCCCGGACAAAAGCGGTTTTTATCTGACCTTCACCGTTGACGAGGGGCCGGTCTACCGTTTCGGCAAAAGCGACATTTCATCGGCGCTGAAAGGCGTGGATGTCGAGGCATTGCGCAAGCTGATCAAATACCAGCCGGGCGATGTCTATAATGCGGAGCTGATCGAGAAGACAATTCAGGACATCACCTTTGAGCTGGGGCGGCTGGGCTATGCCTTCGTCAATGTCCGCCCGAAAGTCAGGCGCGACCGCAAGAAGCGCATCATCGACATCACCTATCAGATTGACAAGGGGGCGCGTGTTTATGTCGAGCGTATCAACATCACCGGCAATACCCGCACCCTGGACAAGGTGATCCGCCGCGAATTCCGCCTTGCCGAGGGGGATGCCTTCAACGCGGCCAAGCTGCGCCTGTCCCGCAAGCGCATCCGCGGCCTCAACTTCTTTGACAAGGTGGAAATCACCAATGAACAGGGGTCGGCACCGGACAAGACGGTGATCAATGTCGATGTGCAGGAAAAATCGACGGGTGAGCTGAGCCTCGGCGCCGGCTTTTCTTCCGCGGATAATGTGTCGGGCGATATCTCCATCCGCGAGCGCAATCTGCTGGGACGCGGGCAGGACCTGAAGCTGAGCCTGTCCGTATCCTCGACCCGGCAGTTCATCGATCTGGCATTTACCGAGCCTTATTTCCTCGACAAACCGCTGGCGGCGGGCTTCGATCTGTTCAACCGGCAGACCGATTTTCAGGATGTATCCTCCTATGATCAGAATTCCCTGGGATTTGCGTTGCGCGCCGGCTTCGATCTGACCGAAAATCTCCGCCAGAACGTGCGCTATCAGTTCCGCCGCGACAAGATCACCAATGTCGGCGATGATGCCTCACGCACCATCAAGGAACAGGAAGGCATCACCTATCTGTCGGCCATCAGCTATACGCTGCGCTATGATCAGCGGGACGATCCGGTGGAGCCCACCACCGGGTATGTCATCGCCCTTTCGCAGGAACTGGCCGGGCTGGGCGGCGATATCCGCGATCTGCGCACGACGCTGAAATATGCCTATTACCATCCGTTTCTGGAGGATGTGATCGGGATCCTCACTCTCGACGAGGGGATCGTGTTCGGTCTCGGGCAGGATGTGGGCATCAGCCGGCGCTTTTTCCTCGGGGGAGACAGCTTCAAGGGCTTTGCCCGTGGCGGTCTGGGGCCGCGCGATACGCTGACCGATGATTCTCTCGGCGGTAATCTGTATTATGTCGGAACGGCAGAGGTGAAGTTCCCCATCGGCCTGCCGAATGAATTCGGCATCGCCGGGCGCCTGTTCACGCAGGCGGGCAGTGTTGCCGGTGTCGATGATACGGGGGCCGGTGTCTTCGACAAGGGGAGCGTCCGGGCCAGTATCGGCGTCGGTGTGTCCTGGCGTTCACCTTTCGGGCCGATTCGCATCGATTACGCCATTCCCTTCCTGAAAGAGGATGTGGATGATGAGGAGAATTTCCGTTTCAGTGCCGGGACCCGTTTCTGACGCTGCTTGAACTGCAGAACAACTATCAGGTGATATCCGATGAATAGAAAAACCTTGTTCGGTCTGCTCCTGGCGATCATAGCCATGTCCGGCCTGTTTACCGTCAATGCCCATGCGCAGAAGATGCCGAATGCCGTTGTCGCGGTGATCGATATGCAGCGCATCGTCAAGGAATCCCTGGCTGGTGCCAATATCAAGCTGCAGCTCGACAAGTACCGGGGCGCGCTGCAGACCAAGGTGGCGGCCATTGAGGATTCCCTGCGCAAGGAAGAGGCCGAGCTGAAGCGTCAGCAGCGCCTTCTGGCCCCCGATGTCTTTCAGGAGAAATACCGCGCCTTTCAGCGCAAGGTGACCGATACCCGCCGCCGGCTGCGTGAACGCCAGCGTCAGCTTGAACAGGGCGTCGGGGTGGCGCGGCGTACGCTGCTGAATGAAATCCGCACAATCGTCTCGGAAATGGCCAGCAAGCGCGGCATCAATCTGGTGCAGGTCAGCGCCCAGCTGGTCTTTTTCGACGGGCGCCTGGATATCACCGGTGAGGTGATGAAAATCCTGAATAAGCGCCTGCCCAAGGTCAATGTGCCGAAGCCTGCGGATCTGTAGTTGCGCTAAATGGCGGATCCACGTTTTTTCAGGCGCGAGGGGCCTTTCTCCGGGGCGCTTCTGGCCAGAATTGTCGGCGGCGAGATCGTCCATGGCGAGGATCTGGGCGATTTGTGTGATGTCGCACCGCTGGACAAGGCCGGTCCGGGTGATGTGACCTTTTTCGACAATCCGAAATATGCCGCCCAGCTGGCAGGCTGCCGGGCATCGCTGTGCGTGATCGCACCGGACAATGTCAGCCGGGCGCCGGACGGCCTGCCGTTATTGGTGACGGAACAGCCCTATCGTGCCTATGCGCTGATCGCTCAGGCCTTCTATCCTGAACGGCGGGAGGAAACGGGCATTCATTCCACCGCTGTCATTGCCGATACGGCACAGATCGGGGCCGATGTCTTTATCGGTCCCGGCGTATGCATCGGCGAGGGGGCGGAGATCGGCGCCGGAACATGCATAGGGGCCAATACGGTGATTGCCGATCATGTGCTAATCGGCAAGGACTGCATGATCGGGGCCAATGTCAGCCTGGAGTGCTGCCATATCGGGCAGGAATGCAGCATTCAGCCCGGGGCGGTGATCGGCCCCGGCGGTTTCGGCTTTGCCCCCGATGCGCGCCGGCATACGGCCGTGCCGCAGCTTGGCCGGGTGATTATCGGTGATTACTGCCATATCGGCGCCAATACCACGATTGCCCGCGGCACGCTTGGCGATACGGTCATCGGCGATAATGTCTGGATCGACAATCTGGTGCAGATCGCCCATAACGTGGAAATCGGGTCGGGCAGCATTATTGTCTCGCAGGTGGGCATATCCGGCAGCACCAAACTGGGCCGCTTCGTCACCCTGGCGGGACAGGTCGGGCTGGCGGGGCATCTGAATATCGGCGATGGCGTCACGGTCGGGGCGAAATCGGGGCTGATGAACGATATCCCCGCCGGGGAGACCTGGATGGGGTCGCCGGCCATGCCCAAACAGGCCTTCTGGCGGTTGCAGGCGAATCTGAGGCGATTGATCAACAAGGGTAGAAAAAAATGACCGAGCAGGGAACCCAAACCGGGCAGGAGAAACATTCCGCCGATATTCTGGAAATTGCCAGAATTATGGAAATGCTGCCGCATCGCTATCCCTTTCTGCTGCTGGACAGGGTGGAGGATATCGTTCCGGCGGAATCGGCCGTGGGCATCAAGAATGTGACGATCAACGAACCCCATTTTCAGGGCCATTTTCCCGCGCATCCGGTAACGCCCGGCGTGCTGATCGTCGAAAGCATGGCCCAGACGGCGGCGGTGCTGGTGATCCATTCCCTGGGGGCGGAAACCGAAGGAAAACTGGTCTATTTCATGACCGTGGACAAGGCGCGCTTTCGCAAGCCCGTCGTCCCCGGTGATGTGATGAAGGTGCATGTGAACAAGCTTCATGCCCGCGGCAAGATCTGGAAATTTGCCGGCCGGGTGATGGTCGACGGCAAGCTGGCGGCCGAGGCGGAATTTTCTGCCATGATCAGGGATGCGTAATATATGACAGTGATACACCCCACGGCGATTATCGAGGATGGCGCTGAAATCGGTGACGATACGCGTATCGGCCCCTATTGCGTCATCGGCGCCGATGTTGTGATCGGTCCTCGCTGTGTGCTGGAAAGTCATGTGGTGGTGCAGGGCAATACCACGATCGGGGCTGAGTGCAGGATCTTTCCCTTTTCCTCCATCGGGCAGGCGCCGCAGGATCTGAAATTCAGGGGAGAGAATTCCCGCCTTCGGATCGGCGCGCGTACGGTGATCCGCGAGCATGTGACGGTCAATCCCGGAACCGAGGGCGGCGGCATGCTGACGGAAATCGGCGATGATTGCCTGCTGATGGTCGGTGCCCATGTCGCCCATGACTGCAGGATCGGCGATCACGTCATTCTGGTGAACAACGCCACGCTCGGCGGTCATGTGATCGTGCAGGACCATGCCATCATCGGCGGGTTGTCGGCGGTGCAGCAGTTTTCGCGCATCGGTCGCCATGCCATGGTCGGCGGGGCCTCCGGGGTGGAAAACGATGTTATCCCCTTCGGTATGGTCACGGGCAACCGGGCCAGGCTTGGCGGGCTGAACATCGTCGGCCTGCGCCGCCGCGGTTTCCCGCGGGAGGATATCCATGCCCTGCGCCATGCCTACAAGGCGCTGTTTGCCAGCGAGGAAGGCGTGTTCAACGATCGTCTGGAAAGGGTGGCACGCGACTTTGCCGGCAACGCCCCGGTGATGGAGATGGTCACCTTTATTCGCGAAACGCTGGACAATGCCTCATCAGGCCGGGGGTTATGCCAGCCGGCGCGCGATGATGGCGGGCGCTGACACGCTTGGCATTCTCGCCGGCGGCGGCGACCTGCCGTCTCAGGTGGCGGCAGCGGCCAGGTCGCGCGGAATCGCGGTGGCGGTGGCGGCACTGGATGGCTGCGCCGATGCGGCGCGCTTTCCCGGCTGTACCGTCAGCGCATTCTCCATTGCCCAGGTGGGGGGCATCCTCAAATTCATGCGCCGTTGCGGTGTGACGCGCCTGGTGATGGCGGGTGATATTGCCCGGCCGGATTTTTCCGCCCTCAAACCCGATATGCGCGGCCTTTCCCTGCTGCCACGGGTTGTTGCGGCGGCACGCCGTGGCGGTGACGATGCGATTTTGAGCGTTATCGTTGAATTCCTTGAAGGAGAAGGCTTCACCGTTACCGGCGCCGATGAAATCCTGTGCGCGGATGCCGTTGCCCCTGCGGGTATCCTTGGCCGCTGCCGGCCTTCGCCTATGGCGCGCCAGGACATCGCCCGCGCCCGCGCCCTGCTGGCGGCGATTTCGCCTTTCGATATCGGCCAGGGGGCTGTGGTGCGCCATGGCCGGGTGCTGGCGGTTGAGGGAGCGGAGCACACCACGGCGATGCTGCTGCGCTGCGCCGGCTTTACCGATGATCAGGGCGGCGTGCTGGTCAAGGCGCCGAAGGCGGGGCAGGAGCGCCGCGTCGATCTGCCGGGGATCGGGCCGGAAACGGTGCAGGCGGCGGCGCAGGCCCGGCTGGAGGGCATTGCCTTCGAGGCCGGCGGCTGTCTGCTGATCAACCGCGGGGAACTGGTGGCACAGGCCGATCGGCTGGGGCTGTTTCTCTACGGTTTCGATCCGGGCGGGGACGATGGCTGAGGGGGGCTCAGCCCCGGCGATCATGCTGGTCGCCGGTGAGGCCTCGGGCGATCTGCTGGGGGGGCGTCTGATGCGCCAGCTGCGGCACCAGGGCGGTGATGATCTTGCTTTCATCGGTATCGGCGGCCCCTTGATGGCGGCCGAGGGGCTGGAGAGCATCGCCCCGATGGAGGATCTTTCGGTCATGGGGCTTGTGGAGGTTCTGCCACGCCTGGCACGGATCCGCCGTCACCTGAAGGCGGCGGAGGCCCTGGCCCGTGACCGCCGCCCCCGGGTGCTGGTCACGATCGATTCACCCGGTTTCAACAAACGCCTTGCCCGCCGCCTCAAGGGTTCCGGAATCACGCTGGTTCATTATGTGGCCCCTACCGTCTGGGCATGGCGGCCAGGGCGGGCGGCGAAAATGGCGGCGGTATTCGATCGCCTGCTGGCGTTGTTTCCCTTTGAGCCGCCTTACTTTACGGCCGAAGGGCTGGCCTGCGATTTCGTTGGTCATCCGGCGGTGGAGAGCATGCCCGCGGCGGATGCGCCTGCCATCTTCCGCCGTTTTGCCGGAATCGGAGATGATGAGCGCATCCTGCTGCTGCTGCCCGGCAGCCGCAGGGGGGAAATTGCCCGTCACCTGCCGGTTTTCCTGCCGGCGGTGGAGCGGTTCCTGCAGACGGCACAGGGTCGCTGGCGTATCGTGGTGCCGACCCTGCCCTGGCTGAAGGATATGCTGAAGGCGCGGCTGGCCGGAACATCACTGGCGGATGCGCTGGTATTGGCCGATGAGCGGCCGAAGGAGGAGATCCTCGCAGCCGGGGATCTGGCGCTGGCCGCATCAGGGACGGTGACCCTCGAACTGGCGCTGGCATCGACCCCTGCCGTTGTCGCCTATCGCGTCAATGCGCTGACGGCCGCGATTGCCCGGCGGCTGATCACCACCCCGTATGTGGCGCTGCTCAATATCCTGATGAACGAAGCGGTGGTGCCGGAACTGTTGCAGGAGGATTGCCGCCCCGATAGGCTGGCCGGGGCGCTGGAGGGGCTTTCCCGTTCCACCGGGGCGCGGTCGCGGCAGATCGCGGCGGGAAAGGCGGCGGCGGCGATGCTGGCCCCGGCGGGAAGAACCCCGTCGGAGGCCGCGGCCATGGCCGTGCTGAACGCGGCCGGGCTGGACTGAAGGTATCCGGCGGTGTTTGTGCCCGGGTTGCGGAGAATGAAAGGAATGAGATGATGAGCCAGAACACGCCACGCTTGCTGCATACGATGATCCGGGTGCTCGATCTGGAGGAATCGATCGATTTCTATACCCGTCTTCTCGGCATGAAATTATTGCGGCGTACGGATTTTCCGTCCGGGCGGTTTACCCTGGCCTTTGTCGGTTATGGTGATGAGCAGGACAGCACCGTGATCGAGCTGACCCATAACTGGGACCAGACCGAACCCTATGATCCGGGCAACGGTTTTGGCCATCTGGCCATTGGTGTCGGCGATATCTATGGGTTTTGCGACCGCCTGGCGGCCGAAGGGGTTTCCATTCCCCGCCCGCCGGGGCCGATGAAGCATGGCGGATCCGTCATCGCTTTCATCGAGGATCCGGACGGCTACAAGATCGAACTGATTGAACGCAAATAGGGTTTCGGGCTCTGCCGGAACCGGGCTCTCAGGAAAACAGCCCATAATACAGTCCCGCGCCCAACAGCGCCAAAACAAGCCCCCATTTCAGCAGAGCGCCGAGAACGGTGCTGAAAGGGGGCCTGTTGTCATTGGCAGGCGGCGGCATGGTGAAGCGGCGCGGGCCTGGTGCCGCCATCCTCTGGCGGGATGGTGCCGGGCGTTTGCTGGCGCCGCTTCTGTTCATGGCTGTCAGCCGCGCTGATCCATCGGCACATAGGGGCGTGCCGTCGGGCCGGTATAGAGCTGGCGCGGCCGGCCGATGCGCTGGGTCGGATCGGAAATCATCTCGTTCCAGTGAGCGACCCAGCCGACGGTGCGTGCCAGCGAGAACAGCACCGTGAACATGCTGGTCGGGAAGCCGATCGCGCGCAGGATGATGCCGGAATAGAAATCGACATTGGGATAGAGCTTGCGCTCGACGAAATACTCGTCTTCCAGGGCGATCTTCTC
>CAYXDL010000032.1:11348-11768 GCA_964463775.1 uncultured Hyphomicrobiales bacterium | reverse complement strand
GCGGCTTCACGGCCTCGTCCTGGCGGCGTTCCTCGGGCACGCTGTCGATGGCGCGGCGAAGATTGTCCGCGATATCGCACAGATCGCGGGCGAAGTTGGAAATGGCGTATTTGCTGGCGTCCTCCTTCTCGCGCTGGGCACGGCGGCGGAGGTTTTCATTGTCGGCCATGCTGCGCAGCAGCCTGTCCTTCATTTCCGCCAGTTGCTGTTCAAGCGCGGCAGGATCGCTTTCTCCGGCTTCCGCGGCGCTGTCACTGCCCGCGCCTTCGCCCGCCGCTTCCGCTGCCGCCATGGCCGCGGCCTTCGCAGCTTCCTCGCTGGCTTTCTCTTCTTCCGTCCGGGCTTCCTTGTCCGTGCTGTTCATTATGTTTCATCACTCCTTTTGAGGGGGGCTGACGGGTTTCAGCCGATCAGCCGCCC
>CAYXDL010000032.1:0-11338 GCA_964463775.1 uncultured Hyphomicrobiales bacterium | reverse complement strand
CTGTAAAGTCTACCATGGGGACGATGCGGGCATAATTCAACCTTGTGGGGCCGATTACCCCGATCGCACCGACAATATTCTGCTGACTGTCCTTGAAGGGTGATACGATCACCGATGAACCGCTCATGCTGAAAAGGCGGTTCTTGGAACCGATGAATATCTGCACCCCGTCGGATCCGTCGGTGATGTCGATCAGATTGACGAAGTCGCGCTTGCGTTCCAGTTCCTCGAACAGGAGGCGGATTTTTTCCAGATCCTCCAGCGCGTGCACGTTTTCCAGCAGGTTGGCGCGGCCGCGCACGATCAGTCGGTGCGGGCCTTCGCCGCTCCATTCCGCCAGGCCGCTTTCGATCAGGCGGCTGGTCAGGTCGTCAAGCTGCTCCTGACGGCTTTTCAGTTCGGCCAGGATGCTGGCCCGCGCTTCGCGTATGGTGCGTCCCTGCAGGCGCTCGGAGAGGTAGTTTCCCGCCTCGACCAGCATGGATGGCGTGATCCCGGGCGGCAGATCGATGATGCGGTTTTCCACCATGCCGGAGGCCGCTACCATGACCACCAGTGCCCGGCCGGGACCGAGACTGACGAATTCAAGGTGTTTCAGGGGTGTTTCCAGCTTGGGGGCGATCACCAGCCCTGCGCATTGGGACAGGCCTGAAAGCACCGAGCTGGCCTCGCCCAGCATGTCCTCGATGCTCCGGCCCTGGGTCTGGCAATGGGCGGTGATGGATTCGCGGTCCGCCTCGTCGACATCGCCGATTTCCAGAAAACCATGCACGAAAAGCTGCAGCCCCAGCTCGGTCGGCAGGCGCCCGGCCGAGGTGTGGGGTGAATAGAGCAGCCCGGCATCCTCCAGATCCGACATGACATTGCGTACCGATGCCGCAGACAGATGGATGTCGGGCAGTTTGGAAATATAGCGGGAGCCGACCGGCTCTCCCGTTTCCATGAAGGTTTCGACGATATGGCGGAAAATGTCACGCGAACGCTTGTTCAATTCCTCGATGACGGGTATTTGCTGCTGCATTCGTCGTCACCTCTGATCTGTCGCACGCCATGAAACCGTCCCGGGCGCGGATGCGCCGGCTGTCCGGTCAGTCTGTTCCATCTGGCTGAAATGTAGGAAGGCGCGGGGCTTGCGTCAATCAGGCAGGCGGTTTAGACAAATTCGAAATTACCGCGCAATCGCGCCAACACGACAACCCAGGAGAATGAGAATGCGCCCCTCGGGACGGAATGCCGATCAGCTTCGCGCGGTGGAGATCATGCCGGGCTTTGCCAAATATGCCGAAGGATCCTGCCTGATCAAATGCGGCGATACCCATGTGCTTTGCACCGCCAGTGTCGAGGAACGGGTGCCGCCCTTTCTGCGCAATTCCGGCCGTGGCTGGATCACGGCGGAATACGGCATGCTGCCGCGTGCGACCCACAGCCGCGGTGACCGCGAGGCGGCGCGGGGCAAGCAATCCGGGCGTACGCAGGAGATTCAGCGCCTGATCGGCCGTTCCCTGCGTGCGATTGCTGATCTGGAGGAAATGGGCGAACGCCAGATCCGCATCGATTGTGACGTGCTGCAGGCGGATGGGGGTACGCGGACCGCGTCGATCACCGGGGCCTATGTTGCCCTGCATCTCGCCTTTCAGTGGATGCACGACAAGGGCATGATCGAGGATATCCCCCTGAACGGCCAGATGGCGGCGGTAAGCTGCGGCATCTATGACGGCGAACCGGTGCTGGATCTGGACTATGCCGAGGATTCGAATGCCGCTGCCGATGCCAATTTCGTCATGACCGATGGCGGAGCGATCATTGAAATTCAGGGCACCGCCGAGGACAGGCCCTTTCCCGAGGAGCAGTTTCTGACCATGCTGGGGCTGGCCAGGGCAGGAATTGCGGAATTATGCGCCCGCCAGCGTCAGGCGCTTGGCCTATGAGCATGCACAGGACCTTCACGGACGGGGATCTGATCGTCGCCACCCATAATATGGGTAAATACCGCGAGATCGCGGATCTGCTCCGGCCTTTCGGCGTTCAGGTGGTTTCAGCGCGTGATAAAAACCTGCCCGAACCTGTGGAAGACGGCGACAGTTTCATCGCCAATGCCCGCATCAAGGCCCTGGCGGCGGCCCGGGCCACGGGAATGCCGGCATTGGCCGATGATTCCGGGCTTTGCGTCGATGCCCTGGACGGGGCACCGGGAATCTATTCGGCGCGCTGGGCTGATGGCGGAGATTTCGCCGCCGCCATGGCGAAGGTGGAACAGGCCCTGCAGCAGGCCGGTGCCCATACGCCGGAGCAACGCGCGGCCGCGTTTCATTGTGCCCTGTGTCTGGCCTGGCCCGATGGCCATACGGAAGACTTTCTGGGTCGTGTCGGCGGGCGCATCGTCTGGCCGGGACGCGGCGATAACGGTTTCGGATATGACGCGATTTTTCAGCCCCATGGTCATGAGCGCACGTTCGGTGAAATGGCCCCGGCGGAAAAACATGCCATGTCGCATCGCGCCGATGCCTTCCGGCAACTGATCGATGCCTGTTTCAGACGGGACTGAACGCCGCACTGCGGATGTCGGCGGCACGCTGGCGCTGTATGTTCACTGGCCCTTCTGCCTGGCCAAATGTCCGTATTGCGATTTCAACAGTCATGTGCGCGAACAGGTCGATCATGCGCGTTGGCGGGCGGCACTGCTGCGTGAGATGGACAACCTCGCCGCCCTGCACCCCGGGGGGAAACTCGGCAGCATATTTTTCGGGGGCGGCACGCCCTCGCTGATGATGCCGGAAACGGCCGCCGCGATCATCGAACGCGCCCGGAGTCTGTGGCCTGCCGTATCAGAGCCCGAAATCACGCTGGAGGCCAATCCCGGCGCGGCGGATCGCATCCGGTTCCGGGATTTCGCCGCCGCCGGCATCAACCGCCTGTCATTGGGGGTGCAGTCTTTTGATGATGATGCGCTGCGCTTTCTCGGCCGCATTCATTCGGCGGCGGAGGCGGAAGCGGCCATCGCCGTCGCACAGGAAAGCTTCGGGCGTGTTTCCTTCGATCTGATCTATGCCCTGCCGGGGCAATCGGTGCGGGACTGGGAAATGCAGCTCGAACGGGCGCTGGCCTTCGCTACCGGCCATCTGTCGCTTTATCAGCTGACGATAGAGCCCAATACCGGTTTTGCCGGGGCCGTGCGCCGGGGTGCCTGGCGCCCGCTGGATGGTGATACCAGTGCCGATCTCTATGAACGGACACAGGAGATCTGCACGGCTGCCGGCCTGCCCGCATATGAGATTTCCAACCATGCCCGCGCGGGTCAGGAATCCCGCCACAATCTGACCTATTGGCGCTATGGCGATTATATCGGTATCGGTCCAGGCGCCCATGGACGTTTTCGCGACTGTGAAGGCAGGCGGCTGGCAACGATTATGGCGGCAAAGCCTGAAGCCTGGCTCGAACAGGTGGAGCAGCGGGGGGACGGCAGGCGGGAAACCCGCATCATATCCGCCGGCCAGGCGGCGGAAGAGGCGCTGATGATGGGGCTGCGCCTGAGCGAGGGGATCGGCGATGAGCTCTTTGTTGCACGCACCGGGCGGCGTATCGAGGATGTGGTGAACACGGATGTTCTGGATGCGTTGACCACAATGGGCCTGCTGATCCGGGAAGAAGGGCGCCTGCGCCTGCTGCCCGAAGGTCGGCTGGTGCTCAATGAAATATTGCGTCGCCTGCTTGCCTGATCGTATCGGGAGGGAGCCGGGATCAGGCTTCAGTTGGTCAGGGGGGTAAAATCCTGCGGCGCGGGATCGAGGACCCGGAACCCCTGCCGTGTAACCTGCAGCACCGCCAGCCCGTGCTCGGAGGTACCATCAGGATGCAGGCGGAAAACGCCGGTATAGCCGGAAAAGCCCTCTGCGGCGGTGATGGCCTGCGGACTGAACCGGCTGACCGGATCGGGCGCATCCGCGGCCAAAGTGGCAGCCAGCGCGATGGCGTCATAACCGAGCGTTGCAATGGCGGGCGGCATGGTTTTGAACGTGGCACGGTACTTGTTTCTGAATGCCTCGGTCATGACCGGTGGCGGGGCGGGGAACCAGCCATCCTGCACGGAAGGCTCTTTAAGGGTTTCAGACCTGTACCACTGGCTGGTGCCGAGATAGCGGATCTGTGCCGGATCGATATCGAAATAAGACAGGAGTGGCGCCACGGCCTGAAGACGAGCCCCCCCTTCGGCCAGCAGCACGGCATCGAAGGGCGGCGGGCCAAGACTGTCGCGGTTCTTCAGCCGTGCCAGTGCCGCTTTTGCCGCCGGGTCGCTGCTGGCCGCAAGCCGGGCGCGCTCCTGCCTCAGGGCGGCGGCGCGGCGACTGAAATCGGCAAAATCCCGCGCAACGGATGTCAGCGCCTCACTGCCCGCGGGCGCATCGGGCGGATAGAAGGCCGTGCGCGCCGGATCGAGGAAATAGCGCCGGGAGGCCGCCGTCAGTGCCGTGGCGATTTTCCGGCCATAGGCATTGTCGGGCAGGAAGGCGCCGATGCGCCGCACCCCCTGCGATGCGGCAAAACCGCTGATGCGGTCGATTTCCTCCTCCGGCCGGATGCCGAGCAGATAGGCACCGCCGCCTGCCGCATCACTGTCATTGGAGAAGGCGATGACCGCAATCTGACGTTCGGCGGCCAGGGGTTTGACGGCCATGACGGCGCGTGAGAACAACGGGCCGAGGAGGATTTCCGCCCCTTCGGCCAAAAGCCGGGACGCGGCCTCACGGGCGCCTTGCGCCGTGCCTCTGGTGTCGGCGGGCAGGAGCATGAGACGCTTGTCGCCGATATCGAACAAGGCCATCTCCGCAGCATTCAGCAGGGCATTGCCGACGGGCCGGGCCGGGCCTGAAAGCGGCAGTAACAGACCGATACGGATGGGCTCCGGCCCTGTTTCCTCTGCTGAGGGGGCATTCAGAACGGGGGCCTGAAGATCCGGCGCCGGTGGTGGTGGCGGGGCTGTGGCAACGGGTGGCGGCGGAGGCGCTTCCTGTGGCGGCGGTGATATTGGCTGTGGCGCAGGCGGTGCTTTTTCAATAGGTTTGGGGGCGGCTGCGACGGGGGGCTGCTCTCTGCCCGTTCTGTCCTGACAGGCCGCCAGCGGCAGGATCAGCAGCACCGACAGCAGAACGGCCCTGAAACCGGTTCGGCAAGGCAATGCAGAAAAAGACATCGAAAAATACCTCCCGCGGTCGGCAACAAGCCCGGCATGAGCAGGCGAGGCGCTCATCCGTGGCCGAGCCTAGCAACCCCGCCGCTGCCGGTAAAGACCCGGAGGGGGCGTTGGCGGGGGGACTGTACATCGTGGCGACCCCCATCGGCAATCTCGGCGACATGACCGACCGTGCCAGAAAGGTGCTGGCGGCGGCGGATCTGATTGCCTGCGAGGATACACGCATCACCGCCCGGCTGCTGGAACGCTTCGGCATACGGGGCCGTCTGCTTGCATATCACGAACATAATGCGGCCAGAATGCGGCCGCGCATCATGGAAGCGCTGGAACGCGGCGCTGTTGTCGCCCTGGTCAGCGATGCCGGAACGCCGCTGATTTCCGATCCCGGCTACCGTCTGGTGGGCGAGGCACGCCGGCGCGGTTTCCCCGTCATCCCCGTTCCCGGGGCCTCCAGTGTCATGGCAGCGCTGATGGTGGCGGGCCTGCCGACAGACCGTTTTTATTTTGCCGGTTTCCCGCCGGTGAAGGAGCGGCAGCGGAATGCCTTTCTGCAGGAAATCGCCGGTGTGCCGGGCACGCTGGTGCTGCTGGAAAGCCCGCGCCGCGTTGAAGCCTGTCTGCGCGCCATTGCGGCCACCATGCCGGGGCGCGAGGTGGTGATCGCCCGCGAACTGACCAAGATGTATGAGGAGGTGATCACGGGAATGCCGGAAGACATTCTTGCCCGTTTTGCCGATGAGGGTACGCCTCGGGGCGAGATGGTGCTGATGATCGCCCCGCCGGGAAAGGCGGAAGCGGCGGATGAGGATGTCGATATCCTGCTTGCTGAGGCGCTGAAACAGGCCCCTCCGGGCAGGGCGGCCTCGGAGGTGGCCCGTGCCACCGGGCGCAGGAAGGCCGATATCTACCGCCGGGCGATGGCCTTGCGCGCGCAGGAGGGCATAGACGGGAATGAGGGGCAGGACTAAACGCCGCCGTGCCTATCGGAGAGGCCGTCTGAGCGAACATCTTGCCGCCTGGCTGCTGCGGCTGAAGGGATATCATATCGAGGCCGTCAACTGGCGCTGCCGCCAGGGTGAAATCGATATCATCGCCCGCCGGGGCGGTATTCTGGTGTTTGCCGAAGTCAAGAGCCGCAAGGTGATGGCCGATGCGGCGGCGTCCCTGAGCCCGCTGCAGCGGCGCCGGATCGCCAATGCGGCCGCGGTGTATCTGTCGCGCCGGCAGGGTGGCCATGAATTTGCAACGGGCGGGGTGCGTTTTGATGTGATACTTGTTGCGCGCGGGTGCCGTGTTCAGCACATTAAGGATGCGTGGCGGGCCGATTGATGCCATCTCCTTGCCGCGATCACCGGATATCCGCAATGCATCACGGATACAGATTGGGATGTGACGATGACTGAGTTTTCGCGTATGGGGAAAATACTGCTGGTGGCGGGAATGCTGCCCCTGTTGTCCGCCTGTGCCAGCGCCGTTGTCGGCGGGGCGGCCGCGGTTGGCGTGGCGGCAGTGCAGGAACGTTCCGTCGGTAATGCCGTCGATGATGTGACGATCAGCGTTGATATCAACCGCCGCCTGCTGGAACGCAGCGAAAAGCTGTTTACCAATGTCGGCGTCGAAGTGGTGGAAGGCCGGGTGTTGCTGACCGGCAGTGTTGAAAAACCGGAAGACCGGGTCGAAGCGGCGAAAATCGCCTGGCAGGCCAAGGGCGTGCGCGAGGTGCTGAACGAAATCCAGGTCACCGATCAGTCCGGAATCATCAATGCCGCCAAGGATGCCTGGATCACCGCCCAGCTTCGCGCGGCGCTGCTGGCGGACAAGGATGTGCTGGATATCAATTACAGCATTGAAACCGTCAATGGCGTGATCTATCTGATCGGCATCGCCCAGGACAAGGCGGAGTTGGAGAAGGTCACCGGCCATGCCCGCATGATCAAGGGGGTGAAGAAGGTGGTCAGCCACGTGCGCCTGAAGGATGATCCGAGGCGGCGGAATTAAGGGCGGCTTCGGGGGATTTCCTGATTCCCGCGGATGCGTAACTGGTAGCGGAAAGGCGGAAGATGGCGCGCAGAGTGGCAATCCAGATGGACCCCATCGAGGATATCGATATCGATGGCGACAGCACCTTCGTTCTGGGGATGGAGGCGCAGAAGCGCGGCTATGAGCTGTATTACTATCAGCCGCGCGACCTGTCCCTGCGCGAGGGGCGCGTTATGGCCCGCATGCGGCCGCTGACCCTGTACCGGCGCATCGGTGATCATCATCTGCTGGGAGCGCCGGAACTGCGCGATCTCGGCGATATGGACGTGGTGTTGCTGCGCCAGGATCCCCCTTTCGACATGGGCTATATCACGACCACCCATCTGTTGGAGATGGTGCCGCCGGGAACGCTGGTGGTCAATGATCCGGTATCGGTGCGCAATGCGCCGGAGAAGTTGTTCGTGCTGCAGTTTCCCGATCTGATGCCGGCGACGACGATTGCCAGCCGGATCGAGGATGTGCAGGATTTCCGCGACAAATACCGCGATATCATCATCAAGCCCTTATACGGCAATGGCGGTGCCGGGGTTTTTCACCTCAAACCCGATGATGAGAATCTTTCTGCCCTGATGGAACTGTTCGCCAGCCAGTTTCCCGAGCCGGTGATCGCGCAGGAATATCTGCCCGCCGTGCGCGAGGGCGACAAGCGCATCATCCTGATCGACGGGGAGCCCGCCGGCGCGATCAACCGCGTTCCTCAGGAAGGGGAGGCCCGCTCCAACATGCATGTCGGCGGTACGGCGCTGGCCGACCGGCTGAATGAGCGGGACCGGGAAATCTGCGCCCGCATCGGGCCGGAATTGCGCCGCCGGGGTCTGATCTTCGTCGGCATCGATGTCATTGGCGGGCTGCTGACCGAAATCAACGTCACCTCGCCGACCGGTCTGCAGGAAATCGACCGGTTCGACAATACCTGCCTGGAAGCACGGATCTGGGATGCGATAGAATGCCGCCTTGATGGCGGGGGGCGTTAGGCGCTTCTCTCATTCAGTGGTTTCCTCATAATAGCGGCCGATGCGGTTGGCGAGGAAATCATCCAGCCTGACATCTTCCTGGCGCAGAAAGCCGCGTCCGGGCAGCAGGCCCTGGCGGTGCAGATCGACACAGGCGCAGATGCCGGCGGCGGTCGTGACCTGAATGGCCGACCATTCACGCCCGCCGATGCGGCGGCCGTAAATTTTGCGGGCCATGGATTCCTGGGTGAAACGCCCGTTTTTCGTGCCGGTGACGGTGGCGAAGATCAACACCACATCCTGCAGGGTCATCGGCACCGAGGTTTCGAGAATATCCTTCAGAAGATCGCGGCGTTCGTTCAGGCGCAACTCGTTCAGCAGCAGTTTCATGGCCTCGCAATGGCCCTGATAGCGCACGGTCTTGTAATCGAGAAAGTTCAGCTTTCCTTCCAGTGTCTCACACAGGGTGCCGAGCCCGCCGGAGGTGTTGAACGCTTCGTAATTAACGCCATCGAGCGAGAACATCTCATAACCTTCCAGCGGCAGCACCTCGCGTTTTCGGCCCTCATATATCGCCTCGCAGGGGTTGCAGTATTCGTTGATCAGCCCGTCCGTGCTCCAGGTCAGGTTGTATTTCAGGCGGTTGGTGGGAAATTTCGGCAGGGCGCCGACGCGCATGGCGACGCTGTCCAGATCCTCAAAGCTCTGCGCCAGTGAATAGGCGGCGATGCCGATGAAGCCCGGTGCCAGGCCGCATTGGGGCATGAAGGCGGTATCGGCATCCTCGGCGAGGGCGCGGATGGCACGGGTGGTTTCCACATCCTCGGTCAGGTCGAAATAATGAACACCGCAATCGCGGGCCATGCGGGCGATGCCGGTATTCAGGAAATAGGGACAGGCGGAAATGACGACATCCTGACCGCTCAGCAGAGCGCGCAGATCATCTTCATTGCCCATGTCGGCCACCTTGCAGGTGATATCGGGCAGGCCGATCAGTTTCAGCGCCGCCTCGTCGCGATCGGCGATGGTGACGGCGTAATCCCCCGTATCAAGCAGCATTTGCGCAATCATCGCGCCTATCTTGCCCGCGCCCGCGATTACCAGCTTCGTCATGTCGCATCCCTCGGAATAAGTTGTCGTTCTGGTTTCAGAATGCATCCGGCCTGCGCCGGTTTCGACCCGGCAATATGCTGGCGGGAATGTAACGGGCCGTCTTTTGGCGGGGATACCCGGCGATTCGCCGGTCAGTTGGGCAGAATCAGCCGTCCGGCAGCATCCAGGGCAGTGATGGTCAGGGGGCAGGCGGGGCCGGGATCGCCGTCAATCTGACAGAGGTCGCGGTCGAGGGGCGAAAAGATGCGTATTGCCTGCGCCTGGCGGAAGGTCACATCCTTCAGCCTCTGCAGGCGGCCCATGGCACCGGCAAGGGCGTAGCGCATCACATCCCGCCGTCGTCCTCCATGGAACAGGATCACCCGCAGGCCGGGCCTGTCCACTCCCCCTTCGGGATCGAGCATGAAGCCGCCGCCATACAGGCGGGTGTTGAGCACGATGAGGGAGGCGGCCTCTTCTGCAGGCGCATCATCGATACTGACAAGATAAGGCCCTTCGTCCCCCCAGTGCCGCCAAAGGGTCATGGCTGCGGCGGCATAGGCCAGCCGCCCGGTGTAGCGCTTCAGCGCCGGATTGACGGTGCTGACCACACGGGCATCAAAACCCACCCCGGCCGACATCAGAAACAGACTGTCATTGACGCGCCCGCCATGAACCGTCCGCGCAGGACCATGCCGGTATATCCGCGCCAGGGTTGCGGCATTAGCCGGCAGGCCGGTATCGCGGGCGATGACATTGGCGGTGCCGCAGGGCAGCAGCGCGATGGGGGCACTGTTTCGCTTCTGTGCCTGCAGGGCCGTGCGCAGGGTGCCGTCGCCACCGGCGACGATGATGGCGTCAACGCCCGTTTTTCCGCTGTTGCGGATATGTGCGGCCAGCTCATCGGGCGAATTGGCCTGCCATTGCTCGACGTGACAACCGCCGTCGGTGAGATGAGCCAGAACCCGTGCGGCCCGTGTGCTGCCCCCGCCGGCCTGCGGGTTGACGATCAGTGCGAAATGCCTGCGTCCCCCGGGCGGTGGCGCAGCATCCGCGTCATCGAAGCTTTTTTCTGTTGCCACGGGGAATAATCCATCAACCGGGGTGTTAACGTATCGTAACCATATCCGAAGATAACCTCGAAACGCGAAGGGGACGAGAGATGAAGGGCAAAATACTTGCAGGCGCCCTGGTGGCGATGATGGGATTGGGCATGGCGGGCACGGCGATGGCCGCGCCCGGCGCGCATGCACATATCGGTCATGTCGCAACCAGTTGGACCGATACACCCGGTCAGGCCGGTCTGCTTGAAACGGCGATGAAAGAGGCAAAGATCGCGGCGCAGCATGCGGGTTTTGCCGCATCCAGACCCGATGATCTGGCCTGGATGAAAACACATGCCAATCACGTGCTGCATGCGCTGGATCCCTCACGCATCGCCAAGGGGCCGGGTATGGGCTATGGCGTCGTCAAGGCAGCGACGGGTGTGGCCAAGCACATCAATTTCGCCGCTGCTTCGGACGATGCCAGCAAGAATGTCAAGCTCCACGCCAAGCATGTGGCGACATCGGCGGAAAACACGGTCGCCCGTGCCCAGGAAATGATCGCGCTGATTGAAAGGATAGAGGCGGCGAAAACGGCCGGGGAAGCCGCACCGTTGGTTGCCAAACTCAACCGTCTGGCCAAGGCGCTTGCCGACGGGATGGATGCCAATGGCGATGGCAAGGTCACCTGGGTCAAGGGCGAGGGTGGCCTGAAGGTGGCACAAAAACACCTGTCGATCATGATGAAGGGCGAAGGCATGTGAGCTGCCCGCTAATCGTAAACATGCCGGGGGCGGTTTCCGCCCCCGGTTTTTTATGCAGCGGAACTGAACAGTATCAGCTTTTGAAACTGTCCTTATAGGTTTCACGCAGGGCAGCTTTCTGCACCTTGCCCATGGTATTGCGCGGCAGCTCATCAACGAAGAAAACCCGCTTCGGCTGTTTGAACCGGGCCAGCTTGTCCTTGAGGGCGGCGAGGATGTCCTCTTCGGAGGGAGTGGCGCCGTCCCTGGGGACGACGA
>CAYXDL010000031.1:0-11833 GCA_964463775.1 uncultured Hyphomicrobiales bacterium | reverse complement strand
GGGCAGGCCGGCAAAGCCGGGGCGTGTCTTTTCGGCATAAATCTGCCAGGAGGGGGCGTCCGGATTGCAGGGGCGGACCAGCCAGGCGCGGTCGCAATCAAAAAGCTCCAGCATCAGGCACAGCACGTCCGACAGCATGTTTTCCAGGCTGCCGGCGGACAGGATTGCCCGATCGAGTTTTTCCATAGCCTGAAAAAAGTGCTGGTTCTGCAATGGCATGCCCAATGCCTGTAATAGTTTCATACACTCACAATGCTATAGAATTTTTTTATCATTGCAGTAAAAAATATCCTTCTGAGAAAGGATTGATTTTATCAGAGAAGAATACAGGCACGCTTATTTTCTTAAGCGCGCCCGTATAATATGTAAATTTTTGTCTTTGGTTATGATTCGTTTTGCGGTGTCTTGTTCTGCAGCGGGCAGGTGCGCAGTCCAAGCAGCCTGTATGCCGGGCAGAAGCCGATCAGGCCGGTCGCCAATGGTATGATGCCGATCCATCCCCAGGGGGTTTTCGGTCCGACGAATACCAGGGCAATCAGCACGATGCCGGCGATGATGCGCAATGCGCGGTCGATTGTTCCAACGTTTTTCATGTTCGTCTTCCTCCTTACCGGCGGGCAGGCAGGCCCGCGCCGACGTTCCATTACCGCTATTAGAACATGACCGGGGCGGGGTATCCGTGACAATGTCACCATGAGCATGAACCTGCCGCTGCGTCATCTCGTCTGATTTGCCGGTGTGCGTGCGAAAGGTTTGATTATGGGATGTTTTGTCAATAACCTGTCAGCTGCGGAACAGATGCCTGCCCGGCGCGGGGGTGCGGGGCGGGTGGTGTAAGCAGGGCCAGCGTAGCGGAGGCCGTTCCGTACAACCCCACAACAGGCAAGACAACCGCCTGAAGGGCGGGAACATGAGCGGAGGGAACAGATGAAATTGCGAACGATAACCCTGGCGGCGGCAGCGCTGGCGCTGGTTGCGGGTTTTGCCGCCCCGGCGCCGGAGGCCCGGGCCGCGACCCCGAAAAACATTCTGGTCATCGCTGACAAGATCGACGATATCGTCTCTCTGGATCCGGCGGAGATTTTCGAGTTTTCCGGCGGCGAACTGGCGCGCAATGTCTATGATCATCTGGTGGAGCTGGATCCGAACAATCTCGGCCCCCTGGTGCCGGGGAACGCCGAAAGCTGGTCGCTGGCCGATGACGGTGTCACCTATACCTTCAGGATCCGCAAGGGGCTGAAGTTTCATTCCGGCAATCCGATCACGGCGAAGGATGCCGAATTTTCCCTGCGCCGCGCCATCATTCTGAACAAGACGCCGTCCTTCATTCTCAAGCAGTTTGGCTTCACACCGGAGAATATCGGCGAAACCATCAAGGCGGTCGATGACTATACCCTGGTGATCAAGACCGACAAGCCCTATGCGCCGAGCTTTTTCTACAACTGCCTGACGGCGACCATCGGCGGCATCGTCGACATGAAGCTGGCGATGGAGCATGAAAAGGACGGCGATATGGGACATGAATGGCTGAAAACCCATTCGGCCGGCTCCGGCGCCTACAAGGTGAAAAGCTGGAAGCCCAATGAATCCTATGTGCTGGAGGCCGTACCCGGTTACTGGCGCGGTGATGCCAAGCTGAAGCGCGTCATTGTCCGTCACATTCAGGAACCGGCGACACAACGGCTGTTGCTGGAGAAAGGCGATGTCGATGTTGCCCGCAAGCTGACGCCCGACGATATCGCGGCCATTTCCGGCAAGCCCGGCATCAAGGTCGAAAGCGATCTGAAGGGGCGGATCATGTATATCGCCCTCAACCAGAAGCACCCGATCCTGAAAAATCCCAAGGTCGCCAAGGCGATGAAGTATCTGATCGATTATGACGGCATGGCCAACAGCTTCCTGCGCGGCCAGTTCGCCGTGCATCAGGCCTTCCTGCCGCTGACCTATCTGGGCGAGCTGAAGGACAATCCCTACAAGCTGGATATCGAAAAGGCCCGTGCCCTGCTGAAAGAGGCGGGTTATGGCGATGGTTTCAACATCAAGATCTATGTGCGTAACGATCAGCAGCGCCTGGAAATGGCGCAGTCGCTGCAGAATACCTTCGCCAAGGTCGGCATCAAGGCAGAGCTGGTGGTCGGTACGGGTAAGCAGATTCTGACCGAATACCGTGCCCGCAAGCATGAGATCTATCTTGGCGCCTGGGGGCCGGATTACCCCGATCCGCATACCAATGCCGATACTTTCGCCAGCAATCCGGACAACCGGGATGAGGCCAAGCTGACCGGTAAGCTCGCCTGGCGCAATGCCTGGGATATTCCGGAGCTGACCAAGAAGACCGAAGCGGCGGTGGTCGAGAAGGATACGGCCAAGCGGGCCGAAATGTATCGCGAAATTCAGCGTGAGGTGCAGGCCAACTCACCCTTCGCGATCATGTTCCAGGCCACCATCCAGACGGCGATGAAGGATAACGTCAAGAACTTCGTCACCGGTGGCGCCATCAGCGACGCCTATTATTGGGTTGCCAGCAAATAGGCGCAGCGGATGAGTGAAACGGCACGCGCAACCGGCGCGGCAAATGGGGGAGGGCGCACAGGCGCCCTCCTTTTGTGGAAGAAGGTCAAACCCGCCGTGAAGCTTCTGGCCTCGCTGGCGGCGACCTTTCTGGGGCTGCTGCTGGTGACGTTTTTCATCGGCCGGGTGATTCCGATCGACCCGGTTCTGGCCGTGGTCGGCGAACGGGCCAGCCCGGAAGTCTATGAGGCGGCGGTGCGTCAGCTCGGCCTCGACAAGCCCCTGATCGTGCAGTTCGCCATCTATATCAAAAGCGTGCTGCAGGGCGATCTCGGCACATCGCTGCTGACGGCCAATCCGGTACTTGAGGATATCAAGCGCGTCGTGCCGGCGACGCTGGAACTTTCGACCGTGGCGACCTTTCTCGGTGTCATTCTCGGCATTCCCATGGGGGTCGTCGCCGCGGTCAATGCCGGGCGCTGGCCCGATCATATCGTTCGCCTGATCGGCCTGTTCGGCTATTCGATGCCGGTATTCTGGCTGGGGCTGATGGGGCTGCTGGTCTTTTACGGCAAGCTCGACTGGGTGGCCGGTCCCGGGCGGCTCGATATCTTTTACGAGGACATCGTCGATCCGGTCACGGGCGTCATTCTGATCGATTCGCTGATTGCCGGGGATATGGAGGTGTTCTTCAACGCCCTGTCCCACATCATCCTGCCGGCATCGGTGCTGGGCTATTATTCCATGGCTTATATCAGCCGGATGACGCGCAGCTTCATGCTGGAGCAACTGTCGCAGGAATATGTGACCACGGCGCGGGTCAAGGGACTGAGTGAGCGGCGGGTCATCTGGCGCCATGCCCTGGGCAATGTCATGGTGCCGCTGATCACGGTGGTGGCCTTGTCCTATGCCAATCTTCTGGAAGGGTCGGTGCTGACGGAAACCGTCTTCGCCTGGCCGGGTCTGGGTTTTTACATCACCAACGCCCTGATGTCTGCCGACATGGCGGCGGTACTCGGCGGTACCATTGTCGTCGGCGCCGTTTTCGTCGGCCTCAACCTTCTTTCCGATTTTCTTTACCGCGTTGTCGATCCGAGGGCCAAATGAGCGATCTGACCAATCCCCCCGGTATGGCCGGAAAAGGCGGGCTGAAAGTCTGGCTGACGGCGGATGAGCCCGCCTCGCGGTTTCATGCCCGCATGGTCCAGGCCTATTTGTCCTGGCTGAACTTCGCCTCCAACCCGCTGGCGCTGCTCGGCCTCGGCATTATCGTTGCCCTGTTCATGCTGGCGATTTTCGAACCCCTGCTGCTGACCCATGATCCGCTGGCGCAGGATCTGTCGGCACGCCTGCTGGCCCCGGGGCAGCAGGGGCACTGGCTGGGAACCGACGGGCTGGGCCGTGATATCTACAGCCGCGTTGTCGCCGGTGCCAGCACCACATTGTTCATTGTGTCCCTGGTGGCGCTGACGGCCCCTGTGGCCGGGCTGGTGATCGGCACCATTGCCGGTTATTTCGGCGGTTGGATCGATGTGGTGCTGATGCGCATTACCGATGTGTTCCTGGCCTTTCCCAAGCTCATTCTGGCCCTGGCCTTCGTCGCGGCGCTGGGGCCGGGGATCGAAAATGCCATTCTGGCAATCGCCGTTACCTCCTGGCCGCCTTATGCGCGCATTGCCCGGGCCGAGACCCTGACCGTGCGCAACAGCGATTTCATCTTCGCCAGCCGTCTGCAGGGGGCGTCTCCAGCCCGGATCGTCATCGGCCATGTGGTGCCGCTGTGCCTGTCCTCGGTGATCATCCGGGTCACCCTGGATATGGCCGGGATCATCCTGACGGCGGCGGGGTTGGGCTTTCTCGGCCTTGGCGCGCAACCGCCGATGCCCGAATGGGGGGCGATGATTTCCGAGGGGCGGAAATACCTGCTCGATCAGTGGTGGGTGGCAACGGTGCCGGGGCTGGCGATTTTTATTGTCAGCCTGGGCTTCAATCTGCTGGGTGACGGGTTGCGCGATGCCCTCGATCCGAGGAGCGGTCAGTCATGAACGCGCCAAACCCGCTATCCCCCGCAACGCCGCTTCTGGAGGTCGAGGACCTGCATGTGCGCTTTCATACCCGCACCCGCATTGTCGAGGCGGTGCGCGGTGTTAGCTTTTCCATGGGGCGGGAGAAGGTCGGCATCGTCGGCGAATCCGGTTCGGGAAAGACGATCACCGGCCGCTCCATTCTGCGCCTGGTCCGCCCGCCCGGGGAAGTGACGGCGAAAAAAATCAATTTTGACGGTATCGACCTTCTTGGTCTTTCGGATCAGGAATTCAGGCGCATCCGCGGCAAGCGCATCACCATGGTAATGCAGGATCCGAAATATTCGCTCAATCCAGTGATGAAGATCGGCAAGCAGGTGATGGAGGCCTATCGCCTGCACAGCGGTGCCTCGCGCCGCGATGCCCGCCGCAAGGCACTGGAAATGCTGGAGGCGGTGCGCATCCGCGATCCCGAACGCGTGTTCAACGCCTATCCGCACGAGGTATCAGGCGGCATGGGGCAGCGGATCATGATTGCGATGATGCTGATACCCGAACCGGACCTGATCATCGCCGATGAGCCGACCTCGGCGCTGGATGTGACGGTGCAGATGCAGGTGCTGGCGATCATGGACGATCTGGTCAGCCGGCGCGGCATGGGCATGCTGTTCATCTCTCACGATCTGAATCTCGTCGCCTCTTTCTGTGACAGGGTGATCATCATGTATGCCGGCCGGATCGTGGAAACCTGCAAGGCTTCCGAGCTGCACAATGCAAAGCACCCCTATACGCGCGGGCTGCTGGCCTCTTTGCCGCGGATCGATGCCCCGGCGGAGGAACTGCCGGTGCTCGAACGCCGGGAGGAATGGAAAACCGACAGGATCGATCATGAGCATATCGGCTGAAAACATGAACGCCCCTGAAGGCAGGCCGGATGCCGCGGTGCCGGTTGAGGTGGAGCATCTCGATGTTTTCTTTGGTGAGGGGCGGAACAAAACCCATGCGGTGCGCGATGTTTCCTTCCGTGTCGAAGAGGGGGAGACCTTCGGGCTTGTGGGTGAATCCGGTTCCGGCAAATCGACGGTGCTGAGGGCGATTTCCGGGCTCAACCCGGACTGGAGCGGGCGGATAACCGTTCTCGGCCAGCTCCAGGGGGCGAAACGCGCGAAGGCATTCTACAAGAATGTGCAGATGGTGTTTCAGGATCCTTACGCCTCGCTGCATCCGCGTCATACGGTCGACCGTGTGCTGAACGAACCGCTGGATATACACGGTATCGGCGACAAGGAGGCGCGTATCCGTGCCATTCTGGATGATGTCGGCCTCGGCCCGTCCTTTCGCTTCCGTTATCCCCATCAGCTTTCCGGCGGTCAGCGTCAGCGGGTGGCGATTGCGCGGGCCCTGATTCTGGAACCCAGGATCCTGCTGCTGGATGAACCGACCTCGGCGCTGGATGTATCGGTGCAGGCGGAGATTCTGAACCTGCTCAACCGGCTGAAGCGTGAACGCAGCCTCACCTATATTCTGGTCAGCCACGATCTGGCGGTGATCGCCCATATGTGTGAAAGGCTTGCGGTGATGAATGCCGGGCGCATTGTCGAGGAAATGAGCGTCGATCAGCTCCGCCGCGCCGAACCGCAGGAGGACTATACGCGCCAGCTTCTTCGCGCCAGTCTCGGCTATGACCGCGAAGCCGTCCGCCGCTTCACCAGCTTCGATTGAGGTTTCACCGTCGCTGCGCTCAGAGCGGGCTGGCCAGGCGTTCCAGTGCCGGACGGTTGCGGATGATCACCTGACCGCGGCGGCTCTCGCTCCATCCGCGTGCGGCGAATTCCCGCAGCAGGCGGCTGACAACCTCGCGCGCGGTGCCCAGTTCGATGGCCAGGGCCTCATGAGTCAGGCGGACAACGCCGTCCTCTCCCGCCAGCCGCAGCAGGCATTGGGCCAGCCGCTGATCGAGGCGGTGAAAGGCGATGTCCTCCACCAGCATCATCAGATCGGCAATGCGGGTGGCGAAGGTGGAAAAGGCAATCTGCCTGAAGGCGGGCGAGGCATCGATCAGCCTGTGAAAGGCGGGGGCGGGAATGGCCAGAACGGTCAGATCGGTTTCGGCAATGGCCTCCGCCTCATGCATGCTTCCGGCCAGCAGGGCCGCGGTGGAGAGGATGCAGCTGTCCCCCGGGTTGAGGCGGTATAGGAGAATTTCCCGCCCCGTATCCGATATCTTGCGCGCCGCGATGCTTCCTTGCAGAACCAGCGGATAGAGGGTGCAGGGATCGCCGGGGGCGAATATCACCTGGCCGGCGGGGATGTTGACGATTCTGCCCTGTTCACGGATGATCGCCCGGGCGGGGCCGTCCAGCCCGGCCAGGGCGGGGTGGGTGCTGAGGACTTCCTCGATCCGGTCCGCGCTGGGGTTCATTCGTGCCGTTCCTCGATTGCCATTGCAGGCAGGATAGGGGCGCGCCCCGCTTATGGCAAACATCACGGGAAATACGATATGCGCATAGGCATCGATTGGGGCGGAACGAAGATCGAGGGTGTCGCGCTCGATGATGACGGCACCGTTCTGGCCCGCCTTCGCCGCCCGACTCCCCGGGGAGATTACGATGGCTGCCTGCATCTTGTGCGTGATCTTGTCTTAAGGCTGGAAACAGAAACAGGCAAGCGGGGGTCGGTCGGCATTGGCATACCGGGTGCCCTGTCTCCGGCAACCGGGCTGGTGAAGAATGCCAATTCCGTCTGGATGATCGGCAGGCCCCTGCAGCAGGACATGGAAGCCCTGCTGAACCGTCCGGTGCGCATAGCCAATGACGCCAATTGCCTGGCGGTGTCAGAGGCGGTCGATGGCGCCGGGGCGGGGCGGCGGGTTGTTTTCGCCGTCATTCTCGGCACCGGCGTCGGCGGTGGCATTGCCGTTGACGGGCAGGCGCTGACCGGCCGCCATGCGATCTGCGGTGAATGGGGGCACAACCCCCTGCCCGGTATTGACGCCGCACAGGGGCCGCCCTGCTATTGCGGGCGGCGGGGTTGTGTCGAAACCTATCTTTCCGGGCCGGCGCTGGCGGCCGGACACCGCCAGCGCACGGGGCGGGAGATGACTGCGGCGGCCATCGCCGAAGCCGCCCGCCAGGGCGATGACGAGGCGCGGGTAACTCTTGAAACCTATACGGCGCGGCTGGCCCGGGCGCTGGCCGTGCCCGTCAACCTGCTGGATCCGGACATCATTGTCATCGGCGGCGGCCTGTCCAATATCGGGGCGCTGTATGACCAGCTGCCCGATCTGATGCGCCCGCATGTGTTCAGCGACAGCTTTGAGACCCCGATCAGGGCGGCAGCCCATGGCGACAGCTCCGGCGTGCGCGGCGCTGCCTGGTTATGGTCGCTGAAGGAATAACCGCCTACAGGGGAAAGTTCCTCCGCGTGCGGTTGGCAAAGGCGACAAGGGAGAGCATGACCGGCACCTCCACCAGCACGCCGACCACGGTTGCAAGCGCCGCGCCCGATTGCAGACCGAACAGGCTGATGGCCACGGCAACCGACAGTTCGAAGAAATTCGATGTGCCGATCAGCGCACAGGGGGCGGCGATCTTGTGCGGCAGTTTCCATAACCAGGCGGCGGCATAGGCGATGAAGAAGATGCCATAGGACTGAATGATCAGCGGTACGGCGATCAGCAGGATGAGGAAGGGGTTGTCGAGGATGATCTGTCCCTGAAAGCCGAACAGAAGCGTCACCATGGCCAGCAGCCCGATGATGGAGAAGGGCTTGACCCGTTCGTTGAAGCGGTTGACCGCCGCTTCAGCATCGCTGCTCTTGCGGGCGTGTTTGGCCAGATGATGGCGGGTCAGCACCCCGGCGGCCAGCGGGATGAGCACATAGAGCAGCACCGACAGGACCAGCGTTTCCCAGGGAACGGTGATGTCGGTCAGCCCCAGAAGCAGGGCGACGATGGGTGCATAGGCGAACACCATGATGGCATCATTTGCCGTCACCTGAACCAGGGTATAGGTGGCATCGCCGCGTGTCAGCTGCGACCAGACGAAAACCATGGCGGTGCAGGGTGCGGCGCCGAGCAGGATCAGCCCGGCGATATAACTTTGCGCATCCTGCGGATCGATCAGCCCGGCGAAGATGTAGTTGAAGAACAACACGCCGAGCGCGGCCATGGTGAAAGGCTTGATCAGCCAGTTGACGGCGATGGTGATGACCAGTCCGCGCGGCTTGGCGGCAATATGGCGCAGGCTGGAGAAATCGACATTGACCATCATCGGATAGACCATCGCCCAGATGAGCACGGCGACGATGAAATTGACCGAGGCATATTCATAGGATGCCAGCACCTCGAAAAGGCCGGGCAGCAGATTGCCGAGAACAAGCCCGGCCACAATGCACAACCCGACCCAGATGGTCAGATATTTCTCGAAAAAGCTTATTTCGCCCTGAACAGGGTCCTGCGTTATATCCGTCATGGTGGAGCCTTTTGTTTCTGATTTATTCTTGTTCGCCAATGGCATTCAGTTTCGCCTGCAGGCTGATGCGGTCCAGCGCATCAAAGGGCAGGTTGGTGAAGATGCCGATGCGGTTGTTCAGTATTCTGTAGGTTTCGGCAAAGGCGGAGCGTTTTTCGCTTTCGCTTCCTGAGACCGCTGCAGGATCGGGCATGCCCCAATGGGCTGTTGCAGGTTTGCCCGGCCAGACCGGGCAGATTTCGCCCGCGGCATTGTCACAGACCGTGAAGATGAAATCCAGCTCAGGCGCCCCCGGCGCTGAGAATTCATCCCAGGATTTCGAGCGCAGATTTCCCGTCGGATGGCCGAGTTTTTCCAGCAATTCCAGCGCCAGGGGATGGACCTGCCCGGTCGGGTGGCTGCCCGCGCTGAAACCCCGGAATTTTCCTGCCCCGATCTTGTTGATGATGGCCTCGGCCAGAATGCTGCGCGCGGAATTGCCGGTGCACAGAAACAGGACATTGTACAGACGGTTTTGCGATGAGCTCATGATGGCGATTTTCCGGTTGAATCCGACAGACAGGGGATGAGGGTTTCGAGGACTGGCCCGCAGCTTCGGGGGTTGCCGCCGCAGCAATCCTCCAGCAGAAAGCCGATCAGGTTTCGCATGGATCCGATGTCGGCGAAATAGCGGATACTGCGGCCCTGCCGCTGACTGCGGATCAGCCCGGCATTGGACAACACGGCGAGATTGGCCGACATGGTGTTCTGGCGCACATTGAGGGCAACGGCGATTTCTCCGGCGCACAGGCCTTCATTCCCTGCCCGGATCAGCAGGCGGAACACATCGAGGCGGGTTTCCTGCGCCAGGGCGCCAAGGGCGGATATGGCATCTCGCTTGTTCATATATCCGAATATCTTGAATTATCGATTCTTTGCAAGTGAATCTTTTGTGACCATCATCTCTTTCTATGGGCATATATCTTGTTGATAATCTTGTGGCCGTGAAATAGTAATGCGCGGCGACGCGGGCGGAGAAATGATCGGACAGGCGATGATTCACAAATCCTATACAGATGAAAATCACGAATTATCCGGAAGCTGCCTGTGTGGCGGGATCCTCTGGCACGCGCGGGGTCCCTTCCGCCATGTCGTGGCCTGCCATTGCCGCGAATGCCGGAAATGGACCGGTCATTTCTTTCCCGGAATCCGCGCCAGAACCGACCACATCAGCGTGGAGGGAGAGGAAAAGCTGCGCTGGTATCAATCCTCGGAATTCGCACGGCGGGGGTTCTGCGGCCAATGCGGTTCCACCCTGTTCTGGCAATCGGGCGGAATCACCAATATCGCCGCCGGCACGGTGGATGGCGAGACGGGGCTGACCATCATTCAGCATATCCATACGGGCGAGGGCGGCGATTATTACGGCGAGTGGTAAGCCGGCGCCGGGCTTTGCTCAGCTACCCGGTGCACCGAGGATGCCGTTGCTCTTGATTTCCTGCAACACCACGTTGGTCTGCACGCTCTGCACGCCGGGCTGGCGGAACAGAAACTCGTCCAGAAACCGGTTATAGGCGGCCATGTCGGCGCAGAGAACGCGCAGGTGATAATCAGATTGCCCGGTGGTGGCGTAGCATTCCTGCACTTCGGGGCAGGCGCGGACCGCGGCGATAAAATCGCTGATCCTGTCCGGGTTGTGCCGGGTGAGCTGGACATGCACGATGGCATGAAAACCGTACCCCATTCCTGCCGGATCGACGATGGCGCCATAACGGGTGATGATCCCGCTCTGTTCAAGCGCGCGTATCCGCCGCCAGCAGGAGGAGGGCGACATGCCGGCCTTTTGAGCCAGTTCGGCATTGGGCAGACGGCAGTCCTGCTGGAGCATTTCCAGTATCTGATAATCCCTTTTTTCAAGCTTCATGATATATGTGAATTAAATTTTCATGATATAGCAATTTATCGGTATAAATATTCATAAACAAGATGTTTGAAGGGTATTATGAAGAAATTTTTCATGCCGGATATCCTATACTGGCGGCATGAACGCATTCGATGGAAACAGCCGCGCCCATGCCGGCGGGGCGCATGAGGGATTGCAGCCATACCGGCTGAACGATCGCTATGACCGCGAGCAAGGTCAGGTTTTTCTGACCGGCACCCAGGCGCTGGTGCGCATCATGCTCGATCAGGCGCGGCGCGACCGGGCCGCGGGGTTGAAGACGGCCGGTTTCGTTTCCGGATACCGGGGATCGCCGCTGGGGGCGCTGGATCATGAGCTGTGGTCGGCGGAAGACCGGCTGACGCGAAACGGCATTACCTTCATGCCCGCTGTCAATGAGGATCTGGCCGCCACGGCGGTTCTGGGGGCGCAGCAGGCAGCGCTGGATCCGGATTGCGCTGTCGAAGGCGTGTTTTCCATGTGGTACGGCAAGGGGCCGGGGGTGGATCGCTCGGGCGATGCGCTGCGCCATGGCAATGCTTACGGATCGGCGCCGAAAGGCGGGGTTCTGGTGGTTGCCGGTGATGATCATGGCTGTGTTTCCTCCTCGATGCCGCATCAGTCGGATGTCGCCTTCATGGCCTGGTTCATGCCGGTGCTCAATCCGGCCTCGGTCGGTGAATATCTTGCATTCGGTGAATACGGGCTGGCCTTGTCGCGTTTCAGCGGCACCTGGGTCGGGTTCAAGGCGATCTCTGAAACCGTTGAATCGGCGCAGTCGGTGACGCTTGCTGCGGACCGGAAATTTGTCTTGCCCGATTTCACGTCGCCGCCGGGCGGGCTGCATGTGCGCCTTGCCGATCTGCCAAGCGCCGGGATCGAGACGCGTATGGCCGCCAAGCTGC
>CAYXDL010000030.1:0-11858 GCA_964463775.1 uncultured Hyphomicrobiales bacterium | reverse complement strand
TGTGATACGGCCATCCTCCAGCCGCCTGAAGGATGCCAGCGTCATGTTGCGCCATTCCTGATCCGTCAGAGGGCCGAAAGGGGCATAGATGCTGCGCAGGAAGGTTTCCAGTTCGGAAATCCGCCTGAATACCGGCGGTTTTCCGGCATAGGCCAGAATCCGTTCCACCGCCGCATCGGCAATCGCAGGCCCGATGTCATTCAGCACAAGGCGGCGGATCCTGCCCTTCAGGGCCCCGGCGGCGGCACGCATACCGATGGCCCCGCCCATCGATGTGCCGACCCAATGCACGGATGACAGCCCCAGCGCCGCCACCAGTTCCGCGGCGAGGCGCTCATAGAAACCGAGGCAGTATTCCTCCTTTGGCGACGGGCTCCATTCGGACAGGCCCCGGCCGATCGTATCGGGGCAGATGACGCGGTAGCGCTCCGACAGCGCCCGGGCCAGAACATCGAAATCCCGCCCGTTGCGCGCCAGCCCGTGCCAGCAGATCACGGTTTCAGGCTTTCCGCTGCCCCATTCGCAATAATGGATTTCCCGCCCTGCCAGGGTGATGAAATGTGACTGCCAACCGGTCATTTTTCCCGCCTCCCATGCATGAAACGCTTACTGTCGCGGCCGTTCCGCCGCCGATCTGAACCGCCCGACAATCCCGCCGGGGAAGAAATAGACCGACAGCACGAACAATACGCCCAGCCAGAACAGCCAGCGATCGGGATGGACGATCCAGGGCAAGACCGGCAGGCCGGACAAGCCCTCGCTCAACTGCCCCATCAGATTCTGCAGATAGTTCTGCGCCAGAATGAAAATGGTCGCCCCGATCACGGCGCCATACATCGTTCCCATGCCCCCAATAACCACCATCAGCAGGATATCAATCATGATATCGAAGCTCAGGGTCGTATCCGGACCGTTATAACGCAGCAAAATCGCCATCAACGCCCCGGCGAGAGAGGCAAACCCCGCGCTCAGGCAACTGGCCATGGTGCGGAAAACAACCGTGCGGTATCCCAGCGCCTCGGCCCGGAAATCGTTTTCACGAATCGAGCGCAATACCCGGCCGAAGGGTGAGTTGACGATCCTGAGCATGGTCAGAAACAGCACCAGACCTGAGAAGAAAATGAAATAATAAGTGACCAGCCGGCCATCGGGGCGCACGCCAAACCACCGCCCGGACGACAGATGAAAGGCCGGCGTCAGTTCACGCGGTACGCGGAAGGACAGCCCGTCCTCCCCCCCCGTGATGACCGACAGCTGCGAGGCCAGAATGGCGAAGGCACTGGCCACGGCCAGTGTCATCATCGCGAAAAAGATCGCCTTGACCCGCAGGGAAAACAAGCCGATCAGCAAGGACAGAACCAGCGATACCGCAAGCCCGCCCAGAACCCCCGCGCCAAGCGCCCACCAACTGGCGCCAAGCTGCGACAGGGCAATGGCAACACCATAGGCGCCGATGCCGTAGAACATGGTGTGGGCAAAGGAAACGATGCCCGTATAGCCCAGCAGCAAATCGAAGGAGGCCACCAGAACGATGAAGATCACGATGCTGGAGGCTACCTGCTGGGCCCGGAAGCCGGGAAACAGGAACGGCGCCAGCGCCAGGGCAAGCAATATTGCCAGCAGCAGCAGGCCCAGCACCCGGCTGCGCGGCAGATCCTCGGACAGGAGGGTGCGCAGAAAACTCATGCCCCCCTCCTACAGCCTGTTTGCCGGAAACAGGCCCTGAGGACGCCAGAGCAGTATTGCGGCCATCAGGGCAATATTCGATATCAGGGCCAGTTTCGGTTCGATGTAACCGGTATAATTCGCCAGCAACCCAACCATCAGGCCACCGAGAAGGCACCCGCCCACCGAACCCAGCCCGCCGATGATGACCACTATGAACACCAGTACCATCACCTGCATGCCGAGCTCCGGCACCACGACTTCCTGATAAAGCCCCCACATGACGCCGCCCAGCCCGGCCAGCGCCGATCCGGCCACAAAAACCGCAATGAATATCTTGCGGATGTGATAGCCCAGCGCCTCGACCATCTCGGCATTCTCCACCCCGGCGCGAATAAGCAGCCCCAGCCGGGTTTTGTTCAGAACCAGTATCAGCCCGGCAAAGACCAAAGCCCCGAACAAGGCGACCAGAAGGCGGTATTTCTCGATCGCCGCCGCACCGAAAACAATGGCGCCGCGCAGGGTTTCAGGGCGCGGAACAGGGATCTCGTCAGGGCCCCACAGGGCGCGGATGCCTTCCTGAACAATGATCAGCCCGCCCATGGTGATGAGTATCTGCTTCAGGTGATCCCCGTACACGCCCCTGACCAGAATGCGTTCGAACACATATCCGGCGGCCCCCGACACAATCATCGCCACGATCACGGCAATGGCGGCCAGGCCGATATGCCACAGGGGCCCTGGCATGGCCTCGAAACCGCCGAGGCGGGAAATCACCGTCACGCCGACGAACGCACCCAGGGAAATAAAGGCGCCATGACCGAAATTCAGCACATCCATCAATCCGAAAACCAGGGTCAGGCCCGAAGCCATGATGAAGATCATCATTCCCATGGCGATACCGGCAATGGTCAGGGTAAGCCAGGTTGCGGGCGAACCGACAAGCGGCCATGCCGCCACGGCCATCAGTAGCGGCAGAAGGACCGGCAGATGCCTACGCAGCATTCCCGGAATGCCCGCCGCCCCGTTCCTGAAGGAGGCCGTCTCCGCCCCTGTCAGATTATCAGACATGATTTCACCTTGTATTCCCCACCTTCACCATCCCTTACTGATGCGCATCCAGCGACAATCCCAGCAGACGTTGCTGCATGTCCGTATCCGCCGCCAGTTCCGCCATCGTTCCCGTGTGCACGATGCGGCCGTCATCCATCACCGCCACCCGATCCCCGAGAGAGCGGGCGAAATGGAAATTCTGCTCCACCAGAAGAATGGTCCGTTCCTCCCTGAGGGAGCGGAACGCATCGAGCAGGGCGGACACGATGACCGGCGCCAGCCCCTTGGTCGGCTCATCGACCAGAAGAAGCTTCCCCGGCTCCAGCACCGCCCGGGCGATGGAAAGCATCTGTTTCTGCCCGCCGGACAATGCGCCGGCAGGCAGGTTCCAGAACTGCTTCAGTGCCGGAAAGATATCGAATATCCAGTCCATGCGCGCCTGATCGATCGCCGACTTCCGCGCGGCAAGAGCCATGTTTTCAGCCACGGTCAGTTGCGAGAATATGCCCATGTCCTCAGGGACGTAATCGATCCCGGTGCGTGCTATGTCGGGTGTGGGGCGGGCTGCGATATCCTCACCATCGAACAGAATGCGGCCCCTGCGGGCACGCCACAACCCCATGATCGTGCTCAGCGTCGTGGTCTTGCCGGCACCATTGCGCCCCAGGAGCACCGTTACCTGGCCTGCCGGCACATCGAAATCGACGCCGTGAAGAATGTGATATTGTTCGATATGGGTATGCACGCCTTCAAGGCGCAGCAGGCTCTTAGACATGATCGGACGCCCCCATGCCCAGATAGGCCTCCTGCACGATGGGTGAGGCGATCACCTCCGCTGGTTCGCCGTCGGCCACCAGATAGCCGTTGTGCAGAACGATGATCCGGTCGGCAAGACTGCGGACGACATCCATCTTGTGTTCCACCAGCATGACCACCTTGTCCGTATGATCCTTGATTTCCTGTATCAGGTTGAGAATGACGGGAACCTCATCGACGCTCATGCCCGCCGTTGGCTCATCGAACATGAACACCTCCGGTTCCAGCGCCAGCAGAATGGCGACCTCCAGCTTCCTCTGATCGCCATGTGGCAGTGTGGCGGCAACAAGCTCCGCCTGATCGATCAGGGCGGTGCGTTCCAGGTAATGAGCCGCCATTTCATTGATGCGCCGCTGACGGACCGCCAGGCGAAACAGAGACATCGACCCGCCGGCGCGCGCCTGAACCGCCAGCTGCACATTCTCCATCACCGTCAGGTTGGGAAACAGGTTGGTCAGCTGAAAGGCCCGGCCGATGCCCTTGCGCGCCCGCCCGGCCGCACTGTCACCGGCCAGGGATTCCCCGAACAGGCGGACATCGCCGGCCGTGGCGCGCAGTTGCCCGGAAATCAGGTTGAAATAGGTGGTTTTTCCGGCGCCGTTCGGACCAACAATGGCCGTCAGCGTTCCCGCATCGAAAGAGCAATCGACATTGTTGACCGCGATATGGCCGCCGAAACGTATTGTCAGGCCCCTTGTCTCCAGAACTGGATCCACCGTTATCATCGCAATCTCATCTCCGTCTCATTTCCGTTCCGACCCGGCCGGATCACGGCCCGCGCGCATGAACGCCGGCCGGCCCACCGGCGCCCCATGGGCGCCGGTGAACGTTTTCAGCGCTTGTTCTGAACGGGAATGTCCATATCTCCGATCTTCAGTTCCCGTACCAGCTCCGGCACCGCCCATTTCACCGCCGGGTCCACCCTGATGCGGAAATGATACATCGACTGCAGGGCCTGATGATCCTCGGGCCTGAAAACCATCCGGCCCTTGGGCGTCATGAACTCCATACCCTCCATGGCCTTGATCAGGGCCTCGGTTTCCGTCGATCCGGCCTTGCGGATCGCCTCCACCGCCGCGATGCCGGCGGACATGCCTGCCGCGGTGAAAAAGTCCGGCGGACCGCCGAGGCGCTCATAGCTCGTCTTGACCAGCCAGTCATTGATCGGGTTTTTCGGTATGTCGTAATAATAATAGGTCGCCCCTTCCATCCCCGGGAATTTCTTGTATCCGACCAGCGCTGCCAGCACGTTGCCACCGGTAGACATTTCAATGCCGTAACGTTCGGGATTGAGGTCCTTGATCTTTCCCATCGGATTGCCGCCGCCGGCCCAGATCACCCAGATGATCTTGCGCCCCGGCTTGTCCTTCAGGGCCGCAAACAACCGTTCGGCATTGGCGGTGAAATCCTTGGCATCCGAAGGCGCATATTCCTCATGCACCAGGGTGGCCCCCGTTCCTTTCAGCGCCTTGCGGAAAGCCGCGACACCGTCGCGACCGAAAGCATAATCCTGCGCCAGAGTGGCGATATAGGTGCCGGACTTGCCGATGGCCACAGCATTGGCAATCGCATCCTGCGATGAGTTCCGTGCCGTGCGGAATATATAGCGGTTCCATTTCGAGCCGGTGATAGAATCGGCAACCGAACCATCCACCAGCAGCACCTTGCCGAATTCCTCGGCCACCGGCAGCATTGCCAGCGTCACGGCCGAGGAAACGGCACCGATCGCCAGGTCGACCTCGTCATCACCATAGGCTTCCGCCAGCAGCGCCTTGCCCAGATTGGGTTTGAGCTGGGTATCCTTTTCGATCACCTCGATTTTTTTTCCCAGAACTTTCATGCTGCCCTTGGTGGCATATTCAAGGCCGAGCATCAGCCCGTCCTGCAATTGCTTGGCATAAGCCTTGTATGGCCCCGTCTTGCCGTAGATATGGGCAATCCTGATGGTTTCCCCCGCCCGGGCCTGATGGCTGATCCCCATGGGCAGAGCCATGACGGCCGACATCACCGCCGCCACGACAGCAACAGCGCGTAGTCGCGTATTTCGCATGTTTTTCCCCTCCATTGCTTTCCTCCCGCACGGCGCCTCATCGCGCCATGGCATTTCCTGAACGAAACATTCCTTCTGAACGAAATGTTCCATCGCAAGGAACATGCCAGAAAAGGAAACGCCGGATTTGCACGCTTTGGCGGCACCCTGCCGCCCCATTTGCGGCCTTTACCGGGGAAAACTGTCCGCAATTCCGGACAGACTTCTTTTCCATGAAAGAAAAATATTTTTGAAAACAACAGGATAAAACGATAATGTCCAATTTATCATACAGCTTTCATTTGTCTTGTTTTCCGGACAGGATACCCAGGGCATTCATTTTCTCGTAAAGGCGGGCCCGACTGATGGACAGGCGTTTTGCCGCCTGGGTGCGATTGCCGCCGCAGGCCTCCAGCGCCGCCTCAATCGCCCGTTTCTCACACCGGGCCACGGCTTCCTTCAGGGTCAGGCCATCCTCTTCCCCCGACGGCCGTCTGTCCGCCGCCTGATGGGTCAGGGGCGCCGAAGGCAGCAATTGCGCAATCAGCCCTTCATCTATTCCCTCACGATCCGTCGCCAGCACCGCCTGTTCGAGCAGATTGGACAATTCCCGGACATTGCCCCGCCAGTACTGAGACTCCAGCAGGGTAGCCGCCTTTTCACCGAGCCTCTTGCGCGGCAACCCCGCCGCCGCAAAACGTTCGAGCAAATGCCGGGCAATCAGCACGATATCCTCCCGCCTTTCGCGCAACGGCGGCAGACGCAGCGGCACGACATTGAGGCGGTAATACAGATCGGCCCGGAAATCTCCGCTTCCGACCATGGCCTCCAGATTGCGGCTGGTGGCGGCAATAAGGCGTACATTGACATAGCGGACGGCATTGGAGCCCAGCGCTTCCAGCTCTCCTCCCTCCAGAATCCGCAACAGCTTCGCCTGAAGCTTGAGGGGCATGTCGCCCACCTCATCCAGAAACAGGGTGCCGCCATCAGCCAGTTCGAACTTGCCCTTACGCCCCTTGCGGTCGGCGCCGGTGAAGGCACCGGGCGCAACACCGAACAATTCGGATTCAAGAAGGGATTCCGGTATGGCGGCGGCATTGACACGCACCATGGCCTGCATCGCGCGCGGGCTGCTGGCATGAATGGCATGGGCCAGCAGTTCCTTGCCCGTGCCGGTCTCTCCCAAAAGCAGCACCGTCGAATCCTGCTGGGCAACACGCCGGGCCTGGGCCTTCAGCGCCCTTACAGCCGGAGAGCGGCCGATGAAATCATCAAAACGGTACATGGCGCGGCGGTTGCGGATGATTTCGGACTGCGCCGCATCCAGCTCCCGCTTCAGACGCTGAAATTTCGATACGATCGGCTGCAGCGCCTGAATGCGGTCATAGAGAATGACCCCCAAGGCACCGATCACCTGCCCGCGATCGTCGAAGAGCGGAATACGTGATACCACCGTCTCCCGGCCATTGACGGTGAAAATATCCAGAAGATCCGCCCGCCCCGTCCTTGCCACCTGCGGCAGGCGCGATCCGGGTATCACTTCTTCGACCCTGCATCCTTCCAGGGGGACCGTGCCGTTCCAGCCCAGCAATGCCTTGTACTTGCCATTCGCCCAGGTGATCCGCCCGTCGCGATCGATGGCAATCGCCCCCTCGTAAAGCGTATCGAACAGACGCAGCAGAGTCCGCGCCGCCTGGGTGCGCAGCGCCCGTTCCTCCCTGATGCTGTTCTTAAGATTTTTGCCCGCCAGCGCCCGTTCCCCCTGATTACGCCGTTTTTCCACCCGGCGCGAAAAGGGTAGCGCCGGCACCAGCCCCCTGCAAGATACCTGCACCTTGCAAGACACCAGCACCCTGCAAAGCGCATGCCAGCAGCGGGCGTATGCTCAGGGAAACGGGCGGCAGGAAAGGTCCGCAACTCTCCTGCCGCCGCAGGCGCTGCCGCTCACGGCAGGATCATTTCTTGGAGAAAAAGGCCTTGGTGCCGTGGGCCTCAACCGCGGAACCGATACGGTCCAGGGCATGGACATAAGCGGCCGTGCGCATGTCGATATCCTTTTCCAGCTTCACATCCCAGACCCGGCGCGCCTCTGTCTGCATCATCGGACGCAGCTTCTGATGCACCTCATCGAGCGACCAGTAATAACCGGCCTTGTTCTGCACCCATTCGAAATAGGACACGGTGACACCGCCGGCATTGGCCAGAATATCGGGTATGACGATCTGCCCGTTGCGGTGCAGGATTTCATCCGCCGCCGGCGTCACCGGCCCGTTGGCCAGTTCCAGAATGACCGGCGCCTTGATGTTCGGTGCGTTTTCCAGAATGATCTGGCTTTCCATCGCCCCCGGTATCAGGACATCGCATTCCTGCTCCAGCAGCTCGGCATTGGTCATTTCCTGCAGCTTGCCGTTCGATGGCGCCCCCGAAAGACCCCGGGTCTTCTGCTTGTGTTCCATGACCGCCAAAGGATCCATCCCGTCAGGGTCGAGGATCGCCGATTTCGAATCCGACAGGCCGATGATCCTGTAGCCATCGGCATGAAGCAGCCTGGCACAATGGAAGGATGCATTGCCGAAGCCCTGGAGGATCACCCGGGTCTTTTCCGGCACCAGGCCGAGATCCTTCTCCAGATGACGCAGGACATAATACCCGCCTCGGCCGGTCGCATCATCACGGCCCAGGGAGCCGCCCAGGGCGATCGGCTTGCCGGTGATCACCCCGGGCTGGGGCATGTCGGCCATCTTGGCATATTCATCGGCCATCCAGGCCATGACGATGCCGTTGGTGTACATGTCAGGCGCCGGGATATCGCGGTCCGGGCCGATAAAACGGGAAAACGCCTGCACATAAGCCCGGGACAGGCGTTCCAGTTCGGTCCGCGACAGCTTGTGCACATCAACCGAGACCCCGCCCTTGCCGCCGCCATAAGGCAGGTTGGTCACCGCGCATTTGAAGGTCATCCAGAAGGCAAGAGTCATCACCTCATCCAGATTGACCGCCGGGTGAAAGCGAATGCCCCCTTTGGTCGGCCCGCGGGTATCGTCATAGCGGCAGCGCCATGCCTTGAAGCTTTTGACACTGCCGTCATCCATGCGAATAACCAGATTGGCCGCCAGCGTCTCCTTGGGATATTTCAGCCTTTCAATGACATCCTTGTGAATGTTCAGATGTTTCGCGGCGGTTTTCAGCCGCTTTCTTGCCTTTGTGAACAAGGCGCCCATTTACCCCTCCTCCTCGATATTGTTTCATATTGCCGTGCCGGATCCGCAGGGAATGAAAAACGGCCATGCGCATAATGCGCCACCCCCTGCCCGCACCCTTCCGCACGGTGTCCTGCGCAAACCGTTCGGACCAGCCGCCATACAGGAATGTTTACGCCCACATGATGTTTACGCCTACTTGCCGGAGGTGGACCATGAACGCCCGCCCGTGGGCGGAATGTTCATTCGCCCTTCCGGCTCACTCTTCTGAATCCGGTTTGATCCGGTCTGAATCCGGTTATATCCGGCTTCGGGAGTTGCGCATTTCCCTCCCCTTTATGAAATCAGTCTTTCAATACTTGCTGTCCCGGTCAACCTAAAGACGATCCCGGCCCGTCATTTAATCTTTTTTAAGCATAGTCTTTTCAGATCACTTAAGGGGGAGTAGCGTCCCGCAAGAGCGGAAAGACAGGGGTGATTCGCCTGAATGCGGCCCTCCTGCCCGAACCCGCCCAAGGGGAACCAAAAACGATCCGTCAGGAGCAGATCTGATGTCTTTCAGTAAAGGCCAGGACCAGAAAGCCGAACGCATCGCCCGCATGCTGGCCCTGTGCGAGAAGAAACTGGGCAAGAAAACCTGCAGCGATATCAGCGCATTTGCCGAACAATACTTCAGACGCACCGCGCCGGAGGATGTGCTCTCTTTCACGCCGGAGAACCTTTATGGCGCCACTCTTGGCCTGTTCAAGTTCCTGAGCCGCCGCAAACCGGGAGAGCTGAAACTGCGGGTCTACAATCCGCGCATGGAGGAACATGGCTGGAGCACGCCACACACGGTCATCGAGATCATCACCGATGACATGCCGTTCCTGGTCGATTCCGTGTCCGCCGCTCTGGGCACGGCCGGATACACCAGTCATCAGATCAACCACCCCGTCCTCAAGGTAAAGCGGGATAAAACCGGCCAGCTCACCGCCATCCTGAAACCGGAGTCGAAAGCCCGCGGCGCCATCGCCGAATCCGTCATGTATTTCGAGGTGGACGAACAGACCGACAGGAAGGAGCTGCAGGCACTGGAAAGGCGCCTGGCCGATGTGATCGCCGATGTCCGCCGCGCGGTCGAGGACTGGCCCGCCATGTGCGCCCGCGTCGAGGAAACCCTGAAGGAGATCGAGGACAGCCCGCCCCCGCTGGAAAAGGAGGAAATCGAGGAAGGCAAAGCGCTGCTGCGCTGGATGGCCGACAACCACTTCACCTTTCTCGGCTATCGTGAATACGATTACAGCGCCTCGCGCGAGGATGAGGCCCTGCGCATCGTCGACGGCACCGGCCTCGGCATTCTGCGCGATCCCAACCGGCGGATCATGACCCGTGTCAGCGGTTCGACGGCGATCTCGCCGGAAGTGCGCGCCTTCCTCAACGAGCCCGAGCTGGTGATCGTCACCAAGGCCAATGCGCGCTCCACCGTTCACCGGCCGGTCTATCTGGATTATGTCGGCATCAAGAAATTCGACAAATCCGGCAAGGTTATCGGCGAGCGGCGCTTCATCGGTCTGCTGACATCGGCGGCCTATAACCGTTCCCCCTTTGTCATTCCCTATCTGCGCCGCAAGGTCGAACGCACCATCGCCCGCGCCGGGCTGACGCCGAACAGCCATGACGGCAAGGCCCTGATCAACATTCTGGAAACCTATCCGCGTGATGAGCTGTTCCAGATTTCCGAAGAGGACCTGTTCGACACGGCCATGGGCATCCTGCGGCTGATGGAGCGGCCGCGCATCCGCCTGTTCGTACGCCGCGACCGTTTCGAGCGCTTCAACTCCTGCCTCGTCTATGTGCTCAAGGAGCAGTTCAACACCGATCTGCGCCGCCGCTTTGAGGAGATTCTGGCCAAGGAATACAATGGCCGCATCGCCGCCTTCTATACCCAGATCGGCGACCAGTCGCTGGCGCGCATCCATTTCATCGTCGCCACCGACCCCGCCACCGTGCGCAAACCACCGCTGGAAGAGGTCGAGGCCCTGCTGGTGGAAGCCGCCCGCACCTGGGATGACCTGTTCTTCGAGGCCCTGACCGAACGTTGGGGAGAGGAGCGCGGCAACAAGCTCTGGCGCATCTATGAACAGGCCTTTCCCACTGCCTATAAAGAGGCCTTCAACGCCGAAGTGGCCCTGTTCGACATCGAGCGCATCGAAAAGGCGGTAAAGGAGGGGCTGGGCCTGCACCTGTACCGCGCCATCGAGGACGAGGACCACACCATCCGTCTGAAGATCTACAATCCCGGCCGCTCCATGGCGCTGAGCGACAGCCTGCCGATGCTGGAGCATATGGGGCTGAAGGTCCTGGACGAGCTGCCCTACAAGATCGGCGGCGATGCGGATGGCGCGCGCTGCTGGGTGCATGACTTCACCATGGAGCGCACGGATCGCGCCCCGGTGGAAATCGGCGCCATCAAGCAGAAATTCGAGGATGCCTTCCGCCGCATCTGGACCGGCGCGGTCGAGGATGACGGCTTCAACCGCCTTGTCCTCTATGCCGGGCTGGACTGGCGCCAGGTGATGATGCTGCGCGCCTATGCCAAATATCTGCGTCAGACCGGCGTCGCCTTCAGCCAGGATTACCTGGAGGATACGCTGGTTGCCAACCCGGTTCTCACCGGGCTGTTGTGCGAATTGTTCGAAACCAAATTCGATCCCGACGGGCCGGACAAACGCCGCCAGAAGATGCTGGTCATCAAGACCCGGATCATGGCGGAGCTGGACAAGGTTTCCAGCCTCGATCAGGACCGCATCATCCGCCATTTCCTCAACCTGATCGATTCGACCCTGCGCACCAGCTTCTATCAGGAGCGCACTGACCCCGAAGGCACGCCCTACCTGGCCTATAAATTCAACAGCCAGAACGTGCTCGACCTGCCGCTGCCCCGCCCGTTCAGGGAAATCTTCGTCTATTCACCCCGGGTCGAGGGCGTGCATCTGCGCGGCGGCAAGGTGGCCCGCGGCGGCCTGCGCTGGTCCGACCGGCGGCAGGATTTCCGCACCGAGGTTCTTGGCCTGTTGAAGGCGCAGATGGTCAAGAACGCGGTTATCGTTCCG